>CAZDRR010000053.1:0-5448 GCA_964507955.1 uncultured Candidatus Saccharibacteria bacterium
TCTATTGGGAATACTTTGTATTTGGAAGATTTAGTAGCAAAAGGTATTTCTCCTATTGCATATAAGTACTGGCTCTATACTTCTCACTACTCTACCCTTTCTAATTTTACAATTGAATCTGTACAAGCAGCACAAGCTGGACTTCAAAAAATAATTTCTTCCCTTCAACAAATTAAAAATGAAGGCTCCGTAGATAGTTCATATAAAGAAAAATTCCTTACATATATAAATGATGACCTTAATACATCAAAAGCAATTGCACTTATTTTTGATTTACTGAAAGATTCTTCTGTTACAGATGAAAATAAAAAATCTACCATCTTAGATTTTGACAAAGTACTCAAGCTGGAACTTGATAAAGTAGAGGTTGCTTCCGAAATTCCATCCCAAGTTATCGAACTCGCCCAAAGACGAAAAACTGCTCGAGATAACAAAGACTTTGCTCTCGCAGATGCACTTCGAGAAGAAATTGAAAACATGGGATATGTGGTAAAAGATACTGCAAGTCAAGAAGGTTTTAGCATTGAAAAACAAAGCTAAATTCTTATCCACACTATTAACAGTTTTTCATCTTGTAAAATCTTTACTTCTTTAGTCTATTTTAGGTACTCTTAAGTTACATATGGCAGAACAAAATCAAGGTAAAAACCTACGCATCCCGCCTCAAAGTCTTGAGTCAGAAATGGCTGTCCTTGGTGCCCTTCTTCAAAGACCTGATAGTATTTATGAGATTACAGACACTCTCGTTCCTCAATCATTTTATTCTTCAAGAAACAGAATTGTTTATGAAGCAATCCTTGAATTAAATAAAAAAGGGGCCCCGATAGATTCAGTCTCAGTATTAGAACATTTAAAAGATAAAGGATTACTTGAAAGATCAGGTGGCGCTACATATCTTGCAGAACTTATTGATTTTGTACCTAATACAGCAAACATAAAGCACTACTGCACCACTATTCAAAAAAAGAAAATAATGCGTGACCTGCTTGAAGCAGCTGACCATATATCAGGACTTGGTTTTGATGAATCAAAAGAACTTGAAGAAATTCTAGATTCCGCTGAAAAAAGAATTTTTGAAGTAACCAACTTAACAACAAACACAAACTTCATTTCGCTTAAAGATGTTGTAGGAGAAGCTTTTGAAAGATTAGAGAGAATTCATGCTACAAAAGATGGCCTGCGAGGTGTTCCAACAGGATTCAAAGCTCTTGATAATAAACTTTCAGGTTTTCAAAAATCAGACCTTATTATTCTTGCGGCACGACCAGCTGTCGGAAAAACTTCTCTTGTACTTGATATGGCACGACGTGCAGCACTTAATCATAAAATTCCTGTACAGGTATTCTCACTGGAAATGGGTGCAGATCAACTTATTGATAGAATGGTTTCAGCAGAATCAGAGGTTGATCTCTGGAGCATCAGAACAGGAAAAGGACTCAAAGAAAGTGATTTTGAAGATATTGGTAATGCCATCTCTCGCCTTTCAGATGCACCCATCTTTATTAATGATGAAGCCGGTATTAACCTTATGAAAATGCGCTCAGTATGTCGTAGAGTAAAAAGTGAACATGGACTTGGGCTTGTAGTTGTAGATTACCTTCAACTTATGACTCCTATGACTAAAACCGATAATGTTGTAACTCAAGTAACCGAAATCTCACGAGGACTCAAACAATTAGCTCGTGAGATGGATGTGCCTGTTATTGCCCTCTCACAACTCTCAAGAGCAGTAGAATCACGAGGAGGACGTCCAAGACTCTCTGATCTTAGAGATTCTGGTTCCATTGAACAGGACGCCGATATTGTTATGTTTATACACAGAGAAGACAAATATAACCCCGAAACAGATAAGCCTAATATTGCAGAAATCTGTATTGAAAAACACAGAAATGGTCCTGTTGGTATTTGTGAACTATACTTTGATAGTAAAAAGACAAAATATTTGGATGTAGATACAGGTAATTATGGTAATGCAATTGATGAATTTTAATATATGAATCACATTGATGAACTAGCAGAATTATTTAGGCAATTTCCAGGAATTGGACCACGGCAAGCAAAACGTTTTGTATTCTTTCTTTTAAGAAAGAATCGTTCGTATACAGAAAAATTAATTCATGAAATTCAAAATCTAAAAGCACTTACAAAACACTGTCCTCAATGTAATAGATTTTTTTCAAGTAATAGTCAGTTGTGTGATATATGTAGAAATGAAAAACGAGATAACAAACTTCTCATGATTATTGCAAAAGATACCGATCTTGAGACCATTGAAAAGACACACGTATATGAAGGTTTATATTTTGTACTTGGTTCTACCCTTGGACTCATGGAGAAAGATTTAGAAAAATATATAGATATTCATTCACTTATTGCGCTTATTAATACAAAAAAACCAGAAGAAATTATCATCTCTCTTCCTGTAAATCCTGAAGGAGATCATACTTCTCATCTTGTAAAAAACTTTATACAAAAACATAAACCAGACATCAAAATAACAATGCTCGGAAGAGGAATTTCTACTGGTGTTGAAATTGAATATGTTGATACAGAGACTATTAAAAATGCACTTAAGAACCGAGGTTAAAAACAAAAAGCGCAGCCCGAAGGGCTGCGCTTTTTGTTTTTATTAGATAGATAGAATTTCTACTTTCATCAAAGTTTGTCGATGTCCTTGTTTTACAAAGTATCTACTCTTTGACTTATACTTGATAACTGAAACTTTTTTGTCTTTCGCAATTTCGATAACTTTTGCTTCTACCTTTGAAGAAAGATAAGGTGTTCCAATTTTTGCTTCTGAACCATTATCAATAGCAAGTACCTTGTCTAATTTAATAGTATCGCCAGCTTTTACACCTTCAATTTTTTCAATTTTAAGCATATCGCCAACTGCAACAATATATTGTTTTGCCCCAGTTTCTACGACTGCATATTCTTTTTTTGCTACGGCTTTTTTCATATGTTCGCCCATTCTACCCTATTTTAGAACTTTTGCAAGAGTTAAAATACCAAAAAAGGATAGGAAGATACTCTTAAAAGATTGACTAATCTATAAATGTAATGTATTTTGATGTCTGAGTTCTTCATGCTCAGACACCACCACACCACAACAAAACGATGTACATCAGACCTAGTATCCTTACACTTCTTTGCAGCGCACTTATCGGGATTCCTTTCTTTTCCTTAATTCTCATGAAAAAGACCTTAAAGTCAAATCAGGAGATTGCGGAAAAGATGAGATCACTGAAAGATGACTCTCAAAACCCAGGAACGCTTACTGTTCTGGGGCAAGGCACCACTATTATCAGCCTTGAAGATTTTGATGGAACCATCACATGGTTTCATAGTCGCGAGCTGGTAACTCCAATGGAAACAGGAACCATCAATTTTCAGGCCATTAGTGCACCTTTAAAGGTCGCGAACTCCGAACCAATACCAGTTCCTCCTGGGGCGCACGCAGTTCTCCAGAAGAATAGTTCTGATGGGAGTTGGACACTTCGTATGATGGAGAAATAAGCCTCAAGATTTTCAACAGGACCCCAAACACTTTCGTGTAAGGGGTCCGCAGTTTTTACATAATTGACAACACATCTTGTCCTAACATAGAATACACCCTGAAATGAAAGCCCTTGACTTATTGCGTGTATTTACTGCACACATCACAGGAGCAACTTCAACATGTTTTCGTCGCGAACCAAAAATCATTCTGGATATACCTGAAGGTCCCGAGAAATTGAAACAGCTTTCCAGTACTTGGGCAACCAATAGTATTGAAGGAGCATTTATAACTTCTCTCGCTCTTTCTCAGTTTATCTTTGAAAAAGTGACGAGTGGTTGGCATGTTGAAATTGCTCAAGAGGAAATAATTTGTACAAAAGATGGTGAGCAGGTCACGGAACCTCTCTCACATTTCTTTCCTGCTCTCAAATGAACTTCCTCGTCGAGAAGACCCCAGACATTAAGTTGCTTTGGGGTCTCGTCTTTTTATTCCTCAATCTTAATCCCCTCTTCTATTAACACAGGATCCAAGTCAGCTGAACTTTCTGTAATTTTTAAAATATCTTTATCAATTTTTTTGAATTCTTTATTTGAGAGATTATATTGATTTACAACTGTACCAAGATTTTTTCCAAGCTTATTGTGATAGTCTTCATATGACTTCAAATGTTTACCTAACTCAGTAACATACTTTCTAATTTGCATTGCTCCCTCCTCTATTTTGAATGCTCGGAATCCATGAAGTACCGATTGTAAATATGCAGCAAAAGTTGTAGGAGATACGATAATTACTTTTTTTTCATTATACGCATAATCAATAAGACTCCGTGTATTTACTTTGGTTGCACCAACTTCGTTCACAAGCAAGTCATAATAAATTCCCTCGGCAGGAATAAACATAAAGGCAAATGGGAGTGTATCTTCGTTTGTTCGAATGTATTTTGAAGTTTCATCAATTCGTCGCTTTAAATCATTTTTAAAATCTCGTTCAAGGTCTGCTTTTCTTTCTTCATCTGATTCATTTACTAATCGAGAATAATTATCAAGAGAGAACTTTGCATCAACAGGAATAAATCCGTCCTTTGTCATAATTACAGCGTCAACAGTTTCACCATTCTTAAAACTATATTGAAGCTTATATGCAGTTGGTGGAAGAATATTTGAAAGAATTAATTCAAGACTTGCCTCTCCAAGATTACCTCTTTGCTTTTGATGTTTGAGTACCTTTTCTAAGTTTTGAAGTTGTTCTGCAATTGTAAATACTTGCTTGGTTGATTCTGATACTTCGGCCACCCCCTTTGTTACGGAAACCAATTGATCTGTTACTACCCTGTTAATATCTTGAATGAGTTTTTGTGATTGATTAAATTGGTCTGCAACTGTTTGAGACATTTGCTTTTGTGAATCTCCAATCTTTGCATCTACAGTTCGATTAATTTGATTAATTTGATCAAGGATAAGTGAGAATCTGTTTGTATCATCTTGAGGTTTATTTTGAGAGATTTTTAATAAAAGGATTAATAAAAAAATAAGCACAGCAACAAGCAGCACTACAGCAATAATCAAAAGTATCGTATTCATAGGGTTATTTTAACATAGAAATTTTATGATAGTATATGTGTATTACTGGATCCCAGCCTTCGCAGGGATGACGTCATATAGACGCCACATAATAAAAACAAATATGAGCATTATTGAACAAATCAAAGCAGATATGAAGGACGCAATGCGTTCAAAAGATCAAGTTGCACTTACTACTATTCGAGGACTTGTAAGTGCGTTCACAAATGAACTTGTTGCAACAGGAAAAACTCCTCAGGATGAAGTTACAGATGACCTTGCATTAATAGTTATTAAGCGAGCAAGTAAACAACGAAAGGATGCAATCGAACAATATACACAAGGAGGACGAAGTGACCTTGTAGAAAACGAACAAGCAGAACTTTCTGT
>CAZDRR010000054.1:0-5441 GCA_964507955.1 uncultured Candidatus Saccharibacteria bacterium
ACTTTATTTATCAACAAAATTGGGGATAACTCTGTGGATATGTGTATAAAAGACAAAATAAGTGTCCCTTTCAAAGTCTCTTATACTCCTTAAAAGCTTGCTTTATCCTTTATTTATAATGTTTTTATGTCCATTTGATACTTTCACTCATTATGAACACAAAAAACAGGGGACAGTATGGGGAAAACATAGCCTGCACAATACTTGAAAGCCTTAATTATAAAATAATTGAAAGAAACTATTTTACAAGACGAGGAGAAATAGATGTTATTGCACTTAAAAATAACATTATTCACTTTATAGAAGTAAAAACAACCTATGGAAAATATAATGCTGCAGAGAACTTTCATAAAACTAAACTTGCCCGTTTCGTGAAAACAGTCAAAATATACTGTTATAGAAACAATATATCAGATGAAGTTATTCAGATAGATTTAGCATTGGTAAATATGAAGCATCGTAAATTTAACCTTATTACCCATGCAAATATATACTTCCATTGAAAAATAATTAGTTTTAAGGTATTGTATTGAAATCAACTTATGAAAGTTGTATCGGGGCGTGGTGTAACGGCTAACATGCTCGCTTTGGGAGCGAGTGACTCCGGGTTCGAATCCCGGCGCCCCGACAAAGAAAAACCATATGAAATCTTTTGTTAAAAACAAAGAAGACTTTACTTGTGAAAATTGTGGAGCTTTTATAAGCGGAAACGGGTATACTAATCATTGTCATGAGTGTTTTTATAGTAAGCATGTAGATATTAATCCTGGAGACCGTTTATCCCAATGCAGAGGACTTATGAGGCCCATTTTAGTCCAAGGTTCAACAAATAATATTGTACTTACACATCAATGCCAATTATGTGGTTTCACAAGAAACAATAAGGTTCAAAATGATGATAATCTTGAACAATTAGCAAAACTTATGGAAAAAATTAATTCTCAGAAATAATTTTTTTAATCTTATCTTTATATTTTGAATTAAATTCGGTTTTTAATGAGTCAAATGGTGTGCTAATAAAAGAGTTGAAATCTCTCCCTGTATCAGTCTTAAAATCCCTTTTAATATAAGGTAATGTTAACGCATTTATATAAGAACCTTCTGAATTAGAGTTTGTTGTAACAACAATTCCATATAAATTACTTCCATTAAAGATTCCACCTCCAGAAGAACCTCTATGTGCAACAGAATTAACACCGGTTTGTAAAACGTCATAAGATTTTGTACTGAAAGTAAAAAAGTCGGCGATTTTTGTATCTGCAATTTTAAGACCAGGATGTGCATCTACTTCAAACACTCCACTGTTTACACTTGGATAGCCAGCTGCAATTACAGATAGATCTTGTTTTAAGTCATTATTTTCAATATTTGTAGAAGCATAAACAAATGACTCAGCTTTTGGTGTTGGACCAATAGGAGTTGTTATTTGAAGCAGAGAATAATCATTTTCCCCAGTCCCAACAGGAGAAGGATTTTTTATTATTTCTTTGTTTTCTGAAAGCCAATCAATTGGGTAATATACAAGTTCAGCATTATACCCGAAGTTTGGAATATTTTCTCTTCGTACTGAACAAGAATATGTATTTGAATCAAATTGAGAACTTTTTAAAAAAGGATAAGTAACATGAGCGTTTGTCAAAATAAGACCCTTAGAGGATATAATAACTCCACTTCCTGTTGAAAGTTTTGTATATGTACTCGTCTTTTCGAGACACAGTATATTTACAACAACATCTTTAATATCAAAAGCTTTTTGAGATGATTCATACACCAAATTTGTAGGGGCTATTTCTTTTATGGTTTGAGTTATTGGCTCTGCAACTGTTTTTGTAAATTCTTTCTGGATATCAGTGATTTTCATTTCCACTTCTTGCACAGCTTTCTTTTCAGGAGTTTTTTCTAAATCAGTTTGGTCTTTTATTTGCAAAACCTCTTCAACTTTTTGTTGTTGCACTTCTTTACGTTCCTCTACGACAGAAGGAGAAGGTACTGAAAGATCGGGATTTATACCAAAAAAAGCAAGAATAGTAAAAACGAAAACAAGTAGACGTTGCAATATGATTCGTATCAATAGTGGCATCAAAAATAGTATATCATTCAAGAGATATTGATTACAGAGTCTTTTTCTGATATATTCTAACAACTGCAAGAATAAACAATTTGCATCGTTTGCGGGTGTAGTTTAGTGGTAGAATAACTGCCTTCCAAGCAGTGGACGGGGGTTCGATTCCCCCCACCCGCACATATAAAAAAGAAAGACCTTATACAAGGTCTTTCTTTTTTATAGTTTTAATAAGTTTTTAATAAAGTGTAAAGTTCCAAAATAGGAACACTCTGTTACAATATCACCTATTATGTATCCATACTGTTTTTTTAACGGAGCAATTGTTAAATCAAATAAACCTTTACTTAAAGTTAATGACATAGCTGTATTAAGAGGATTTGCAGCATTTGATTTTATGAGGATTTATAATAAAAAACCTTTCATGTTCAAAGAACATATGAAAAGGTTTAAAAATACCTGTAAACTTATGGGGTTAAAAAATAAATTTTCGGACAAAGAGATTGAAAATGCCCTCAAACAACTTATCGTCAAAAATAAACAAAATGACTATCAGGTTCGCTTTGTTCTAACGGGGGGAGAAACAATAAATGGACTAGAGCCCAGTGTTCCCATCTTTTATATTCTTTTTGAAAAGATGGTACATACTCCAGAAAAATATTATAAAGATGGAGTTAAGTTGATAACACATCAATATCAGAGAACTCTTTCTGATGCAAAAAATTCAAATTACATGCAGGCAGTATTGTTACAAAAGAAAAAGAAACAAGAGAAAGCTGTTGAAATTTTATACACCTACAATGACAATATTTTAGAAGCATCAACAAGTAATGTATTTATAGTAAAAGATAAAATCTTATACACACCGAAAGAAAATATTTTAAAAGGAATAACAAGAAAAATCATAATTGATATTGCAAAAAAATTAGGTTACATGGTTATAGAAAAAGAAATTTCTACTGAAGAACTATTTAATGCTGATGAAGTTTTCTTAAGTGCAACAAATAAAAGGGTTTTACCTGTAGTCAGAATTGATTCTTCAATCATACATGATGGAAAAGTAGGGGAGATAACAAAACAACTGTTAAAAGAATATATTAAAAAACTACCTTAATAAAAACAAAAACTCCCGTCTTCCGCGGGAGTTTTTGTTTTTCTAGAAAAATAACAAAAAATTATTTTACTGTATCTTTCAAAGCTTTTGCTGCTCTGAACTTTGGAACATTCATCGCAGGCACTTTTACAGTTTCACCTGTTCGTGGGTTTCTAGCTGTTCGTGCTGCTCTTTTCTTTACAGAGAAGATTCCGAAACCAGCCACTGAAACTTCACCGCCTTTTTTTAATTCTGCAGTGATAGCATCGAAGAGAGCTTCAACAGCTCGTTCTGCGTCTGCTTTTGTTCCACCAAGAACTGATTGAACTTTTTCAACAAGACTTGCTTTGTTCATGATCAAAAATTTTTGTTAACTGCTAAGGTTCGCTTTTGTAAAGCTGATATTATTATAAAAAAACCTTTATATTGTGCAATATAATAAAAAATATGAAACATTTTTTGACACAAGTCAAACTATCGTGCAAACTCAACAATTTTATGTTCTCGAATTATTGTAACTTTAATCTCTCCTGGATATTTTAATTCTTTTTCAATTCTAAGAACAATCTTTCTTGCAAGTTCATGCGCCTCAAAATCAGACATTTTTTCTGGAGAAACAAATATTCTAATTTCTCTACCCGCAGAAAGTGCATATGATTTTTCTACTCCATCAAAGGAATTTGCAATTGACTCAAGTTCTTCTAATCTTTTTATAAAGTTTTCAACGTTTTCTCTTCGTGCCCCAGGTCTTCCTCCAGATATTGCATCCGCTATTGTAACAATAACAGCCTCTAGATTTTCGTGAGGATATTCTTCATGATGAGATTGCATTGCCTTTATTATTTCAGGATTTGTATCAAATTTTTGTAAAATTCTCCTACCTATTTCTACGTGAGTACCAGGCACATCGTGATCTAGAGCCTTACCAATATCATGAACAAGTGCGGCAGCTTGTGCTACACGGACATCAGCGCCGACTTCCTCAGCAATCATACCAGCAATAAAAGCCATTTCTTTTGAATGCTCTAAAACATTTTGACCATAACTCGTCCTAAAATGTAGCCGCCCCAAAATATGGAGTACTTTTGTATCTAAACCAAAAACCCCACACTCATAGGCTGCCTGTTCACCTTTTTCTTTTATAATTTTTTGCACCTCTCTTTCTGCATGTTCAACTTCTTTTTCAATTCGAGCAGGTTGAATTCTTCCATCTTTTAATAAATTTTCTAATGCAATCTTTGCGACATATCTTCTTACTGGATCAAATGAAGAAATTGTAACCATTGCTGGTGTGTCATCAACAAGTAATTCAACACCTGTTAGCCGTTCAAATGTTTTTATATTTCTCCCTTCTTTACCTATAATTTTACCTTTAATCGCGTCTTCTTCAAGATTAATATTTGTAACAAATACCTCACTATCTATCCGAACACTCATTCTTTGTATTGCAGAGAGTACAATATCACGTGCCCTTGCTTCAAGTTTTTCTTTGCCCGCAAGCTCCATTTTATGAAGCCTAACCATAAGATCTTCATCATATTCTTTTTCAATAATAGAAATAAGCTCTTTTTGAGCATCATTAACAGATAAATTTGATATATCGGAAAGCTTTTCAACCAACTCTTCTTGTTTTTGTTTATTTTTTTCAATTTCGCTTTTTAAATTTTCTTGGAGTTTTTCATTTTCTTCCCTATCTTCATCTAAATCTGCTTGCCTCTTGTCTAACAAATTTTCTTTATTAATAAGTCTTTCTTCAGTTTTTGTGAGTTTATCTTTTAGCTGCAATGCTTCATCTTTGGCAAGACTCAAAATAGTGTCGGCATGCTCTGTTGCTTCTTGAGTTATTCTATCAACCTCTTCTCGTGCTTCAAGCATCATTTCTTTTATTTCAAGCTCCATAGAACCTTTTTGTCCAAGTGCAATAACAAATCGAAGAAACCAACCAATTACACCTCCGACAATAAGAGCTGAAATAGATATAATCGCAATAATGACTAATGTGGACATGCCTGCATATTAGTTCAAATACATATTTCGTGCAAATAGATTCTGTCTTTTATGTTTTTATAAAAGACAGTTATCCACAGTTTTGTCTTATAAGATGTCTTTTATAAAAAAAAGTGTTATGATAAAAATGTTGGTATAAGGGGCTTGCCTATTTTTTAGGCAGGCCTCTTATCGTTAATAGAAGCCAAAACATTATTAAACAAACATTATAAACACAATGAAAAAAATAAGTACATTTCTAAATAAAGAGCTTAGTGTCTTTGAAACAATCTCTTTTTC
>CAZDRR010000055.1:0-2513 GCA_964507955.1 uncultured Candidatus Saccharibacteria bacterium
ACCTTAAATTCATCATGATTGATCCTAAACGAGTAGAACTTACTCTTTATAATAAGATTCCTCATCTTCTTACAAATGTAATTACAGATGCAAAGAAAGCAATTCTTTCTCTTAAATGGGCAGCCAAAGAAATGGAACGAAGATATGAAATTCTTGAAAAATACACTGTACGTGACATCAAGTCCTATCAAGACACAGTTGTTAAACCTGCAATAGAGAGTGTAAAGAATAAAGTACTTGAACCAGATCAAATACCTCCTGCAATGCCTTATATTGTAATTGTTATCGATGAACTCGCAGATATTATGCAGGCATTTCCAAGAGAACTTGAATCTGCAATTGTGCGACTCGCTCAAATGTCACGAGCAGTTGGTATTCACCTTATTCTTTCTACACAAAGACCTTCTGTAAATGTTATTACAGGACTTATCAAGGCAAACGTTCCTACCCGACTAGCTCTTCAGGTAGCATCACAAATTGATTCACGAACAATTCTTGATATGCCGGGTGCTGAAAAACTTCTTGGAGCCGGAGATATGCTCTTTATGTCTGGAGATATGGCAAAACCAATTAGAGTACAATCTGCATTTATTTCAGAAGCTGAAGTGAAAAAAGTTGTAGAATGGCTTGCTTCAAACTATGAGTCTGAAGTTTCAGATCTAAAACTTGAAGAACAAACTGGTGTAGCTTCAATTATTGATTCTCTTGAAAGTGGTAGCTCGAATGAAGATCTTGATGATTTGTTTGAAGAGGCAAAAGCAGCTGTTGTAGCAGCAGGCAAAGGAAGTACTTCTTACATTCAAAGAAAGCTTGGTGTAGGATATGCTCGAGCTGCCCGACTTATGGATCAATTAGAGGAACAAGGAGTTGTTGGGCCTGAAAATGGCTCCAAACCACGAGAAGTTCTTATTGGTGGTAACACGGGTGCAGGAACAGCAGAATATAATCCTGAAGATAATCAGAACGCCTTAAATAGAATGTAGTATGACACAAACACTTACTCCTAAAAAAATACTTCTTACTCTTGCAATACTTTTTTTGGTTAGTTACGGACTATTTAATAGTAGATTCCTTATAAAAGGTCCTCAAATTGCAATTGCAGGCCTAGAAGAAAACTCTGAGGTTATAAAAACAGATTCAAAAGACTTTGCCCTTTCTGGAAAAGTTCTTCATTCATCTTTTATAGCAGTAAACAATAGACCTATACTGGTTGATGAATCTGGAAACTTCAATGAAAAGTTGTTGCTTTCAAATGGAATAAGTATAATTGATGTGTACGCGAGAGATAAATTCGGTAAAGAGGTTCGCAAAAAAATTGATGTTGTGTATACAGGTGAATCCTCATCTACTACCCCATCATATGAAGATATTGCTCTTTTGGTTGAATCTGCAACTTCTACTAAAGAAGATGAAGAAAAAGAAGAGATTGAAACCTCTACATCCTCACCATCTTTTTAGAATTTTTTTATAGAATTATTAGAATGAATATGTAACAGTAAAGATATGGCAAAGAAAAAAACAACAAAAGCAATAACAGCGGATAGTTCAATTGAAGATACACTAAAAGAGATTAAGACAAAATTTGGAGAAGAAGCCATAATGAAGCTTGGTGATAGACCAAAAACTAATGTAGATGCAATTCCGTCTGGATCTCTTGGTCTTGATGAGGCACTTGGTGTTGGAGGATATCCAAGAGGAAGAATTATAGAAGTATTTGGACCTGAATCATCAGGTAAGACAACCCTTACTCTCCATGCAATTGCTGAGGCACAAAAAAAAGGTGGGATTTGTGCTTTTATTGATGCAGAACACGCACTTGATCCTGAATATGCCAAGAGCTTAGGTGTAAAACTTGATGAACTTCTCATCTCTCAGCCTGACACAGGAGAACAAGCACTTGAAATCGTAGAGAGTCTTGTACGAAGTGGAAAGATGGATGTGATTGTAATTGACTCAGTTGCAGCCCTTACACCTAAAGATGAGATTGAAGGAGAAATGGGTGCACACCATGTAGGAAAACAGGCTCGTCTTATGTCTCAAGCACTTAGAAAACTTACAGCCATTACATCAAAGAGTAAGACTGTTGTTATCTTCATTAACCAAATAAGAATGCAAATTGGTGTTATGTTTGGTAATCCAGAAACCACTCCAGGAGGTAAAGCTCTTAAATTCTATACATCTGTTCGACTTGATA
This sequence comes from uncultured Candidatus Saccharibacteria bacterium, assembly GCA_964507955.1. Lineage (GTDB taxonomy): Bacteria > Patescibacteriota > Minisyncoccia > Phycocordibacterales > JAACPR01 > JAULZV01. The sequence goes on from CAZDRR010000055.1 coordinate 2,195, forward strand.
TTAGAAGAGTTGCCCAAATCAAAAAAGGTGAAGAAATCATGGGTGGAAGATGTAGAGTTAAAGTTGTTAAAAATAAAGTTGCTGCTCCATTTAAAGTGACAGAATTTGATCTTATGTATAACGAAGGAATTTCACGAGAAGGAGAAATAATTGCTCTTGGAGAAAAATATGAAATTATAGATAAATCAGGTGCATCATATGCGTTTGGTGAAGTGAAACTTGGTCGTGGGTATGATGCCACAAGAACATTCCTTAAAGAAAATCCGAAAGTAACAAAAGAAATATTGGACTTAATTAAAAAGAAATTTAAAGAAGAAGC
>CAZDRR010000055.1:2613-5278 GCA_964507955.1 uncultured Candidatus Saccharibacteria bacterium
ACAGTTGAAAATCTATACGTAGAAAGAGCTTAGTTAGAAATAAAATACACGGTAGAAGTTGTGGCTCAATTTTAAACAACTTCTACCGTGTATTTTAATTTGTTTTAGTTTTCTTAGTTCTTAGTTTACTAAAACTTAAATTTATTTTTAAAATACTTTTTCTGAGAATGAATAATTGCAAATATAGATATAAGAAGACCACCCAATAGCCCTATATCATTATGTGCATCTACAAGTATTCGTTGAACTGCGACAATAGATATAACAACCAACGAAAATACAAAATATATTGTTCTCCATGACTTATTTTGATCAACAAAAAACCAAATAAAATAAAGAAGGAACATAGTTATTGTAATATGTGCAGAAGCATCAAATTTAATATCCCTTCCAAAGATTTCCATTGGGATAAATTTAAACAAAAATAATCCGACACACATTATTAAACCTGCTTTTAGAAGCGCTTTTAATTTTATTTGAGTACTTTTAGTCATTGTATAAGTATATATCAGATTTAATCTAAATTAAATAAAAAGTAAAAGGCGCGCCCTTCGGGCGCGCCTTTTACTAAGCATTCTCAGCTATTAATTTCTAATATATGGCATAAGACCCATAAATCGTGCTCGTTTGATTGCATTTGCAAGCTTTCGTTGATTCTTTGCTGTAAGTCCTGTTCTCTTTCGAGACAAAATTCGTCCGAATGGATTGATAAACTTACTCAAAACCGAAACATCTTTATAGTCTATATGCTTGATTTGATTTTCTTCAAAATAATCTCTCATACTGGTTTTATTAATTCTTATAACTATTTAGAAAGGAATATCTTCAGGGTTTATATCGTCAGTTGGATAATCTATTTGTCCTCCAACATCAGCAGGTTCACTCGAGATTGAACTTGGAGCATCTGTTTGTGTTGTATCAGAACCATATGATCCTGCTCCACCTGCCTTAGCGCCAAACTGTACTGTATCTGCAACTATTTCTGTTCGGTACTTCTTACTACCATCTTTATCATCCCAACTTCGTGTTTGAATTCGTCCTTCAACATATACACTTTGTCCTTTTTTGAGATATTGTGCAGCTGTCTCAGCTGGTCGTCCAAATACTACAACATTGTGATAATCAGTACTTTCTTGTTTCTTCCCATCTCTATCTTTCCAAACTCTGTTTGTAGCCAATGAAAGTGAAGTAACAATTGTACCATTTGGTAATGCCCTCTTCTCAGGATCTCGTGTGAGATTCCCGATTAATATTGCTTTATTTATATACATATATTTATGTTCTCAAAGTGATTTCTAATAGTCAACCACTGTCTTTATCCTTTCTTTAGAACTTATTCAACAAGCTTATCAATAGCTTCGTCTACTTTTTTGTCATCTTCTGACTCTTCAACTACTTCAGCAGTTTCTTCTGCTACTTCAACTACTTCTTCATCTGCCTCTTGTGGAGCATTTTTATCCTCTACACTGAGTACTGATGCAACATCTGCTGATGAAATTGGAGATTCGTTCTTTGTTGTGATGAGCAAATCTCTAATAATATCACTTCGATGTTTGATTTCTTCTTTTAATGTATTTATTTGATTGCCAGTTGCTTCAAATACTACCCAAGCAAAATATGCCTGATTGTAATGTGATCGCACTGATTCAACAGTATGATCCATTGAATATGCAAGATTGAGTAATGCAGGAGCTGACTCGTTTTTAATAATGGCTCCTGTTGCAGTGATTTGATTTTTTATATCAGTAAATGCCGACACTGCGTCTTCAACCGACATTTTTGGAACAAGGTGGAATGAATACTCATAGAGTTTCATATCTTTTTCATCTTGTACTGATTCTATTACTTTTTTAGCCATAGGAGCTCAGATTACCATGAATTTGGAGGAAAAACAAGGTTACACTCCAAACACCCTCTTCGTATTCTCTCGTAGCTTTTGGAAGACTTCTTCCTCGGGGCGACCCTTTATTTGGGCTATTTTTGCTCCTATTTCGAGCATATTCCGCGGATCATTACGTTTCCCTCTTACAGACTTTGGAGATGCGTACGGAGAGTCTGTCTCAATCATCATAGATTCTAGTGGCACAAATCGCACCAACTCATCATAGTTAGCAAAAGTAATCGGACCAGTAAATGAGAGCGTAAATCCATTATCAAGAACACGCTTTGCAGTTTCTACTGATTCTGTAAAAAAGTGAAAGTGTGCTCGAAGATCTGGATTTGTTTTTTTATACTCCTCTAAAATTTCTAATGTATCAGAATATGCTTCACGACAATGAATCATAAGGGGTTTGTTGTATTTGAGTGCGAGTTCAATTTGTTTTTGGAAAAATTCTTTTTGAACTTTTTTGCTCTCATCATCTTTTTGATGAAAATAATCAAGACCACACTCTCCTATCGCAAGACATTTTGGATGAGAGATGAGTGATTCTATTTCATCTAAATCAGACATCAGAGCTTCGGTTGCATGAATAGGGTGAATACCGACTATTGCCCACATGTTTTCATGTTTGTCAGCAAGTGCAATTGAATTCTTGCTCGTCTCGAGTGTTGTTCCAATATTAAAAGCACCGATATCTTTTGATTTCATATCTGCAATAAGCTCCTCCCTATCATTGTCAAAATCAGGAAAGTCTAGGTGTGCATGGATGTCTATGTATTTCAT
>CAZDRR010000056.1:0-5228 GCA_964507955.1 uncultured Candidatus Saccharibacteria bacterium
GAGGCAGTTTTTTGTTTGTTAGAAGTTATGGTTAGTTTAGAATCTTATCTATAATTCCATATTTTTTAGCTTCATCAGCAGTCATAAAGTAGTCTCTATCCATATCTTTTTCAACCTTTTTAAGATCTTGTCCTGTATTTTTAACAAGCATCTTTGTAAGATTTTCTTTATGGCGAACATATAATCTAGTTCTAATTTCAATATCAGACACCTGTCCTTCCATGCCTCCATGTGGTTGGTGAATCATTATTTCTGAATTAGGCAAAGCAAATCGTTTACCTTTTGTTCCTGAAGAAAGAATCATTGCACCCATAGACGCTGCCATTCCAACACATACAGTAGCGACATCATTCTTGATATGATTCATAGTATCAATAATAGCAAGACCTGCAGTAACAGAGCCTCCTGGTGAATTTACATATAAATAAATATCCTTCTTAGGGTCCGTTGCTTGCAAATGGAGTAATTGTGCAATTACCAAACTAGCAGTATGGTCATCAATTGCATCTCCAAGAAAGATAATATGATCTTTCAAAAGGCGTGAAAATATATCATATGCTCGCTCTCCAAATTGTGATTTGTCTATAACTGTTGGTATTAACATATATTTTTTGTTAAAGTCTTGATAAGTCGGTAGGACTACAATACAAAAAACTAGCCATTAAATCAATCATGAAAAAAATTCACTGGTTTACAGATACAACAATACAAGAAGAGTTAGGAGTAGGGGAAATGTTTGATATTACAGAAAAAGAAAATGTTAAACAGATATTCAAGATCCTTAAGTTACAAAAAAATGAGTGTATTGTTATAAAAACAAATAATTTTGTCTATGAATGTAAAATTACTGAAGTTACACGAGACAAGATTACTGTTTCTATACTAAATAAAAAACAAGTTGTTACACAACAAAAAATATCTCTTGTATTTTGTATTCCAAAAAAAGATAACTTTGAATTAATTTTAGAAAAATGTACTGAAATTGGTATTACAGATTTTTATCCTGTTATTTCTGATAGAACAATCAAAACAAACATAAATATTGAACGAGCCTCAAAAATCATTCAGGAGGCGAGTGAACAATCTCAAAGACTGGATACACCTGTTTTACATACAATTACAAAATTAGACGATATTTTGGACGAACTGAAACCAATTGTATTTGATACTGAAGGAACAAAAGTTACTTCACATGAATTAAATAATAAAAATGCTTTTCTTATTGGACCTGAAGGTGGATTTTCACAAAGAGAATTAGAACTTTTTAAAGAAAAAGGTTTAGAGATATACAAAATAGGTAAAACAGTACTCAAAACAGAGACTGCTGCGATTGTGGTGAGTGGATTACTACTAAATTAAAGAAACCCCCACCCCTTAAAAATTTCTTTCGTGGGACCCGACGATTACGTCACCCAGACTCAAGAAATTTTTAAGGGGTGGGGTTTTACTTTTATTTTTAAAGATTTTCTAGGAATTTAAATACCGCTTCGTTAGTCAAAACTCCAGCAACATACATTCGAGCCCGGTTTTCATCCAAATCTTTATAGTGTTCTTTGAGATGTGAAACTTCTTTTTCAATATCAGAATCTTCTGGTTTAATTGATTCTTTTGATGCAATTTGAGGTAAAATAACGTTCATCTTAGCTCGTTTAATCGCATCTTCTTTCCATTCATTCATTAATTCTTGTTCTGTCTTCTTAATTGCACCGAGATATTCATCAAAATTCATCTTCATGGATTCAACTCTTCCCTTAAACTCATCCAACATTTTATGTTGTTCTTCTTCAACAAGAATCTCAGGAAGCTTTATTTCTGTTTGTTTAATGATTTCTTCAATTATTTCAAGTCGTCTTTTTTGTGAAGATTGCATTTCTTTCTCAGCTTTCATGTTTTCAGTTAATCGTACTTTAAAATCATCAACATCTTTAAAAGTACCCAACCCTTGAACAAATTCATCTGTAAGTGTAGGTTTTACATCTTCTCCGGCTTCATTTTTTGTTGCTCGCGCAGTAAGGATCTGATCAATATATCCATCAACTTCTTCTGTCTTAAGTTCTACTTCTTCTTTTTTGATTCCTTGAGCTATTTTTTTATAGTCACCAAGTTCAACTGTAGGCATTACATAAAAATGCATTTTAAACTCCACAGGAGAATTAAGAGCAATCTTAGTTAAGTGAATATGTGGCATTGAGATGGCATCTATTTTTTCTTCCAACATAATAGTAGGGATGATCTCCTGAATAGCTCTTTGTGTAGCTTCTTCAAAAAGTCTAAATTCTCCTATTCTTTCTTTTACCATCGCCTCTGGAGCATGACCTTTTCTAAACCCTTCAATTTCAGCTTCTTTAACAAATTCTTTTAGTGCCTTTTCTGTAAAAGTAGCGATATATTCATTAGAGACCTCAATAACAAGCTCTTTCTGTGCTTCTTTTGGTTCTCCCTGTGAAATAATTTTATAGTCTTTTGCCATAGTTTTGTATTAAAAAGTAATGGAGGCAGTGTACCTTAAAAATAGGAAAAATCAATACGATTAAAGATTATTTGAGGAATTATTGAATTTGATTTAAATCTCTATCTAAATCATCAATATTTGTTGATTTAATATCTGATTCAATATCCAAGACGGCATCTGATTTTGATTGTTTCACTGTATCTTCAACCTGCCTTGTCTTATCTTGTTCTTCTACAATTTGTTCAGTTTTAATTTCTTCTTTTCTGATGTTTATTACAGTACCAAGGAAATATAACCCCCCAATAATCATTAAGAGAATAACTATAACAGAACCAACCATCGGACCAACAGTACTATCCTTTTGAGTACTTTCTACAAGATCTTTTATTGGTGTATTTATTTTTTTATTATCCTCATCAAACATATTTTATTCAGAAAGTAGACCCTCATCACCCAAATTATCTTTATTTTTCAAGGATTCCACTACGAGTAATAATGTATCTTGAGTGCTTTTGAGAATATCTTTATACTCAGTAAAACTATCCTTTAACTGTTTGATGTTTAGGGATAAAGTCTTTTCATTATTTAGATTTGCTTCTGCAGCGAAAATTAAAACATAAGTGTCTTCAATAGAAATTTTTGCTTTACTTAATAATTCTTTTGATGAAACAACGTCAACACCACCCTCTTCAAGTTTTGATATTCTTACCTCGAGTCTTGCAACAATACCCTCAAATTTTACAAGAATTGCTTCAATCCTGTCAAAAGTATGTTCTGAAATTTTTAAAAGTTTTTCTTGTGTAAATATTTGAACAACAGTATCAGTAGAAGTTGCTTTCTTTTGTTGTAATTCTTGTTGTTTTAATTGAATTTTTTCATGCAAACTTTCTTTTTTATATTCTACTTTTTGCTTTATTTCATCTATCTTTTGAGGAAAAACTACTTCTTGTGCATGTGTACAGAAAGGTAGAAAAATGAAAGTTGTGATAATAATAATTTTCTTCATATATTCTTAGTATATCAAAATAAAACGAGCCCGTCTTGCAATGCAAGACGGGCTCGTTTTATTTTTTATTTACCGAATTTTTGTTTATATAATTCAATAGATTTAAGAACCGCTTCTTTTGCTTCTTTTGCACCTTTAAACCCATGAATGATAACTTCACCATCTTTCCCATTCAATTGTTTATATGTTTCAAAAAAGTGTTGTATTTCATGAAGATTATGAGTATTAATATCTTCAATATCTTGTACATCATCCCATCGCTTATCATCCCGAGGAACAGTGATAACTTTAAAATCAGATTCTCCATTATCAATCATTTCCATTACAGCAACAGGTCTAACTCGTGCAACAACACCAACATTAAGTGGCCATGTTGTAAGAACAATAATATCAAGAGCATCTCCATCCTCCCAAAGTGTTTGAGGAGCAAAACCATAGTCCACAGGATACGGCGCAGTTGAATAGTTTGCTCTATCAAGAGCAATGAGTCCTGTTTCTTTATCTATTTCATATTTATTATTTGAACCTTTTGGGATTTCAATAATTACATTAAATTCATCTGGTATATTTTTTCCAAGTGGAACTTCGTGCCATAAATTCATAGTTATTTAGATTTTATTTACTTTGTTAATTAATACTCTTCAGATTCATCTTCTTCAACATAATCACTTGCTTTTACTGCTTGAACATCAATTTTCCAACCAGTTAATTTTGCCGCAAGACGTGCATTTTGACCCCCCTTACCAATAGCGAGAGACTGTTGATCTTCTGAGACAGAAACCTTTGCAATTTTACTTTCTTCATCAAGTTGTACATCAAGTACTGATGCAGGAGAGAGAGCTTCTTCAATAAATTCAACAGGATCATTTGACCACTCAATAACATCAATTTTTTCTCCACCTAATTCAGACATGATAGTACTTACTCGTACACCTCTTTGTCCCACCATTGCTCCAACAGGATCAATATGTTCATCAGCAGAATATACTGCAATCTTTGATCGTGCACCCGCTTCTCGTGCAATAGCTTTTATTTCAACTATTCCTTGAGAAAGTTCTGGAACTTCAGAATAGAAAAGTTGTTCAAGAAATTTTGGATGAGATCTTGAGAGTTTTAGAAATACTCCACGTGGAGATTCTTCTACTTTGTATAAATAAGCCCTGATTCGTTCTCCTTGTTTAAAACGTTCACCAGGAATTTGCTCATCATAAGACAAGAATCCAACAGCTCTGCCCATATCAACAAATACAGAACCTCGTTCCATTCGTTGTACTGTTCCATTTACAATTTCGCCCTCATGCTGACCATATTCTGACACAACAGAAACTTTTTCAGCTTCTCGGATTTTTTGCATAATAACCTGTTTTGCAGTCTGAGATGCAATTCGTCCAAAATCTCCTTTATTTTCAAGAGGAAATACTAGTTCGTCTCCAATTTGTGCATTACCCTTAAAGAGTTTTGCATCTTCAATAAGAATATGTTGTTCGTCATTAAAGAATATCTTTGGATTTTCTGCATCACCATCTTCTATTTCCTCAAATGTCTCAGCAATTTGATCTTTTGAAACAACAGTTTTTACTTGTTTAAATTCAACATTTCCTGTATTCAAATCAAATTCAGCCTTAATTACTTGACCTCTTTTCCCATACTCTTTCTTATAAGCACTCGCAAGAGCAAACTCAATAGCCTCAATAACTTTTTCTTGAGGAATACCCCGCTCTTCTTCAAGCTGTGTCAAAACTGACTGTATTACTTTTAAATCAAACATAA
>CAZDRR010000057.1:0-5226 GCA_964507955.1 uncultured Candidatus Saccharibacteria bacterium
TTTGAGGTTTGATTTTGATGAACGGTAATCGGGATTGAACCAATTTCCTGCAAAAACCATACTAATATAAAGGTTTTGTGTCAATTATTTATTTTAGAAAGATTTTATTTTACATGATACTATTTTAGTATGTCAGATTTTAATGCAAAAGCAGTTTTGGAGTTTTTATCGGATTTTCAGAATAAAGCTCAAAATATAAAACGATATGAGGGTAATCCATATGTTGAGGGAGATTCTATTGCAGAACATCTTTCTCGTATTGCGCGGCTTGTCTTATATGTAGCTCCACAACTCAAAAAAGAATTTCCTGATGAAAAAGATTTAATAGAAGATATTCTAGCTACAGTTTTAATACATGATGACGATGAAATAATTGACGGATTTGATATTCCAACAGCATTTAAAAATCATAATAGTAAAGATGATGAGGAAATCACTCTATTTAAAAATAACTTAGAATTATTAGGTAGAGATACTCAAGATTATTTAGCAGGATATTTTTCTTCTTTTAGGAAAAAAGATACTCTTGTAGCTAAGATTGCAAAAGTTCTTGATAATATTGTAGGTAATCAACTCGTTATTGAACAAAGAAAAGGTCTAATAAATCCGCATCAAGCTCGTTTTGCAATTGAATATATTGAAAAAGTTCGCGGTATTTCTGCAATAACAGATACTCTAATATCTGCTCAAATCGAACAAATTATTTCTTTAAGAAGGGAATTATTGGAATCCAGAGATATAAATGAAAAAGAAAGAGAATTATTAAAAATAGATATAATGCATTTTCCTTTAGAAAAAGAGAAGATAAATATTCCTATTGATAGACTCTAAATTATCTAATATCTATAGGTGCTTTTTCCTTAAAAAATGATATAGTTTTGACATATGAAATTTACAAAGAAACTATTAGGTTTTTTTAAAAGTATTAAAGGAATTATTTTAATTGTTGTTATCTGTATAGCTTTATTTTTCCTTTTTAAAGACAAGGGGGCAAAAGAAGAGCTATTCACTCTTACTTCTGATAATCTCTCAGCTACTGGGGTAACTGTTGGTGGAACAGTTGTTGCTCAGGAAGAGGTTAAACTTTCCTTTGAAGTTTCCGGTCGTGTAGCACAAGTTTCAAAAAATGCAGGAGATAGAGCCAATCAGGGTGATATCATCACTTCATTGGATACAGGAAGTGTTTCAGCTAATATTCTTAAAGCACAGGCAGATTTAGATGCAGAAATTGCTAAGCTTAATGAATATAAGAATCAAGATGGTGCAGGACTTACTGAAGTTGAAACAAAAAAGAATCAACTTATTCGGGAAATTCAAAATGCATATATAGTTGCAGAAGATTCTGTTAAAAATAAAACAGATCAGTTTTTTGAAGATCCAGATTCACGATTCCCAAAGATGCTATTTATTTTTGATGATTACGATTTGAGACAAAGAATTGAAAATGAAAGATATAAAATCGGACAAACACTTAAAAATTGGCAAAAATGGTCACCTGGAGTAACCAAGGAAAATTATGCAGAACAATCATATGCTGATACTAAAAATAATTTAGTTATTATTCAAACATATCTTAATCTTGTTGCTACTGCTGTTAATAAGTTTGAAGCAAATACAGAAAGACCACAATCAACTATTGATAAATATAAATCAGATACTGCACTTGCACGTTCAAATATAAATGCTGCACTTAATGATTTGATTAATGCACAAGAAGCTCTTAGAAGTACAACATCTCAAATCCCGTATCAAGAAGCACGAGTAAAGGCTGCTCGAGCAACGGTAGCAAATTATCAAGCAGAAATGGAAAAATCAATTGTGAGAGCTCCATTCACCGGACTTATTACAAAACAAGATGCTAAAGTTGGAATGAGTGCCTCTGCTGCACAAGAGCTTGTATCAATGATTTCAGATTCGAATTATGGAATTGATACCTATGTTCCAGAGGTGTATATTTCGCAAATTAAATTAGGTAATAAAGCAAAAGTTACTCTTAATTCGTATGGTTCAACAGAAGAATTCTCTGCAACTGTTACTTATATAGATCCTGCGGCGTCTCAAAGAGATGGTGTTGCGTCTTATAAGGTTGAACTTGTATTTGATAATAATGATGAACGAATAAAGTCAGGAATGACAGGAGATGTTGAGATTATGACAGAGGTAATTAATCCTGCATTTTGGATTCCTGCAACTGCTGTTATAGATCAAGGTGGTGCATCATATGTAAAAGTAAAAGTAGGGGAAGCAAGTGAATTAAGAAAAGTTCAAATAGGAGAACGAAGACCTGAAGATATTGAAGTTCTAGCGGGTTTGCTTGTTGGTGATCAAATTATACTCAACAATAAAAAATAAAATATGTTTTGGCTTGATGTAAAAATTGCTTGGTTTCTTGCTACTCGCCAAATAATGCGTTCTACATTATGGACAACACTTCTTATTATTGGAGTTATGACACTTACATTTTTAAATCTTGTTGTTGTAAGTGGTATTCTTGTGGGTCTTATTGAGGGATCTGTCCAAGCAAATAAAAATTACTACACAAGTGATGTTATTGTTTCTAAATTAGAACAAAAGGAATTTATAGAAAATTCAAGTGCTGTTATTTCTCAAATTGAGCAAACACCCGGTGTTAGAGCTTATTCTGCTCGTTATCTTGATGGGGTAAGTATTGAAGCTAATTATAAAACTAGATCAAATGATACTGACAAACCAGATACTGCAGGTGCTCAAGCGGTAGGTATTGATCCAATTAAAGAAAATGAGCTCACTCAGTTAAGCAAGTTTGTTGTTGAAGGAGAGTATCTTCAAAAAGATGATTACGATAAAGTGCTCGTTGGTGCATATCTTCTAAAAAAATATCTCCCAGTAGATTCGCCTGGTTTTGCTGCTCTTGAAAATATTGGTCCTGGAACAAAAATTAAAATTTCATTTGGAAGTACAACAAGAGAGTTTACGGTAAAGGGAATTTTGAAATCAAAAGTAGACGAAATTACAACCAGAGTGTACTTTGTTGATTCACAATTAAGAGGACTTATTGGTCGTGATGATTTTAATGTTGATGAAATTTCAATCTCTGTTAATCCAAACACTGATCCAAATGAAATAACAAGAAGGTTAAAAGCTGCTGGTGTGGGTGATGTTGCAAAAGTTCAAACTTTTTCAGAAGCAGAACCAAAATTCTTGAAAGATATTAAAGCTACATTTGCTCTTCTTGGAAATGCCATCTCATCTATTGGTCTTGCAGTTGCCTCTATTACAGTATTTATTGTTATATTTATTAACGCGATTACACGGAGAAAGTTTATCGGTATTGCAAAGGGAATTGGTATAAGTGGACGTGCAATTGAATTCTCATATGTGATGCAATCTTTCTTTTATGCAATCTGTGGTTCATTAATTGGTGTTGTTCTGGTTTACGCTTTGTTAGTACCATATTTTGCTGCGAATCCTATAAACTTTCCTTTTAGTGATGGTATTCTCGTTGCATCTGCCTCTGGAACATCAATTAGAATCGGACTGCTTGTATTTGCAACAATTATTGCAGGATATGTTCCAGCACGTCTTATTGTGAGAAAAAATACATTAGATTCAATATTAGGACGTAATTAAATATATATGATCGAAGTAAAAGGATTAATAAAAACATTTAAAGACGGAGAAAAAGAAACACAGGTTCTTAAGGGAGTTGATTTTACTGCAAAAGAAAAAGATTTTGTTGCAATCATGGGTCGTTCGGGAGCAGGAAAGAGTACATTTCTTTATCAGATGAGTATGCTTGATGAACCAACTGGTGGTGAAATTTATATTGATGAAAAAAATGTTCTAAAATTAAATGAACAACAAAAAATAAGATTCAGATTAAAAGAATTAGGTTATGTGTTTCAAGATTATGCACTTCTTCCTGATCTTACTGCAATTGAAAATGTTGCACTTCCTCTTCTTATGCTCGGAGAAAATAAAAAACTTGCATATAAACATGCAAAAACAATGCTTGAAAAAGTTGGACTCGGACATCGTCTTTCTAATGTACCATCGAATCTTTCTGGTGGAGAACAACAGCGTGTGTCTGTTGCAAGAGCCATTGTTCATAGTCCAAAGATTCTTTTTGCAGATGAACCAACTGCAAACCTAGATAATGAATCCTCAAAACAAGTAATGGAACTTTTTAAGGAATTAAATAGAGCAGGCCAAACAATAATTATGGTTACTCACGAGGAAGAATTTGCAAAAGAAGCAAAAAGAATAGTGAGATTGGATGATGGAAGAATTGTAAAATAATATTATAGAAAAGCGGGCCCGACGGGCCCGCTTTTTTATAGTGTTTAATTTTTTTGTGGTGGTCTCCAAAATAGTTTTTCTAGTATTGAGTTTTTTGCATTTTTTAATAACTTTTTTCCATATCTTCTTCCTAGTTTCTGACAAAGTGCAAGAATTTTTTCATTTTGAAATGTTTGAACATCGCCACTGTAATATGCACCATAACATTGGCTCGCATAGTAAAGAAATACCGCTCTAAGCCAAAAGGGAGGGAATGCAAAGAATAGAATTCTTTGTGCCCATTTAGGTGTTCCACCTGATACTAAGAAATATGTTTTTACATGTGTGAGTAATCCAACTGGTTGTCCAAGGAAGTTTTTTTCTTCCATATCTAAAGCAAAAAACCTAAGACGATCTATAAAATTTTTTAAGTGTCCTGGAACAGAAAAGTTGTATGTTGGAGTTGCGATAATTAACCCTTGAGCCTGTTTAATTTTTTCTGTTAGATTTTTAAAATCAACTTCATGTTCTTGAGGTCCTGTTCTATTTGTATAAGTATATTGATCTATTTCAATATCATTTAGATAAATTTTTTCTATATCAACAGGATGTTTTTTAAGTCCAGTAACGAAAGCATCAAGCATGGCATCTGAATTTCGATTACGAGAAGGAGAACAAGAAAGAGCTATTATTTTTGGTCTGACCGTATTCATATACAATAAGTATAACTTCTTTTTCTTTTAAGACAAAAGGAGTGAATGGGGAATTAGTGTGTTTGATTTATTAATAAATTTTGATACTATATCCAGTACATTCCCCTGTATGCAAAGCATGCAGAGTTCATTCGTTCGGATATGATTGAATAGGGAAAATTCAATCATATCACTCACTCATTCCCCTGTAGCTCAGCGGTAGAGCAGTCGCCTGTTAAGCGATTGGTCGCAAGTTCGAATCTTGCCGGGGGAGCAA
>CAZDRR010000058.1:0-2351 GCA_964507955.1 uncultured Candidatus Saccharibacteria bacterium
TCAGACATTCCTCAAACAGATATTTATTACAATATCTCTGCCGGAAATTATTCAAAAGAAACACTTACTTTTTCTAATATACAAGGTCAAAGTGAAAAAAGTGGTCCATATTATGTAAAAGCACAAGCACAAGATCAAATCTCATTCAAATACACACTCCCAAGCTCAATAACAGGTGATTCTGCTATAAAAATCACAGCAACACTCAAAGACGGTACGTTTGTGGGGGAGGCAGAGTATCCAATATCGATAATTGGAGATGCAAAAATTGAAACTCTCTCTGTTCTTGATTCTGCCTTAACAATTTCAGACTATGAAGCAGTTATTAATCCTCAAACAGGACCTACGGTCTATGATGGAGAAAAGATAGATCTTACATATTCTGTAAGTTCTTCAAATGTAGCAATGACTCTCACTCCGGTATTAAAATTATATGATCGAGTAGATAACCCTGACACTTTAAAAAAAGTAGTTGAATTTGAAAAAATAAAAGTAGATGGTGAGGTAAATACTCATATAATTTCACTTCCAACAGATTTAGATCCTCTTGTGTATTATGGAGTTCTTTCTTTTCAGGATTCAAATAACAAGGAATTGTTTTCTACAACGCTTAGATATATTATCGCTGGTCCTATAGCAACTGTCAGAAATATAACAACCGAAACTTTATCTGTTAAAAAGGGAGATGAATTTTCTGCGGTTGTAAGCTATGGAGGAGAGCCTTTTGATGAATACCGTCCAGAAAAACAAATCCAACTTGCTTCAAGTACGATTACTGTTACTGCAAAAAATGAAAAAGGTGAAGAGGTTGCAACTGTGTCTCAACTTATAAACCTTAAAGCATCTAATAAGGTTCTCACTATACCAATGAAAGCTCAAACAAAAGCAGAATCTTTGAGTTTTTATTCAGTAATTAAGACCTCGGATGGAAAAGTTCTTGATGAATATACAACAGTATTACCAACTGAAGATGCGGTTAAACATCAAAAGTCTCTTATAACTGATACGTATGGTTTAAAAGTTGCAATTGTGTCAGTTGTCCTCATTCTACTTCTTATCCTCGCTGTTCTATTTATAAAGAAAAAATATTCAAAAATTAATATACCAACAGTAGTATTTTTGATTCTAGTAGTATCAGGAATAAGTATATTCAGTTTAACAAAAACAAATGCAACTTCATTGCCAAGCGAGGCATATGATTATTTGTCTGGAGTTACTGATTGGGATAATAAATTTTTGAACATAATAATGGGTTGGAAAGTAATACAGACTGAAAGAACTATTTATAGTGAAGGAGAAGATACAGGAGACACTGTTTTTAACAGTGAAGATGATTGGGGATTTGATTCGTTTCAAATAACTGCAGTGACTTCACCATATCCTCCTAACATTAAAATCTATGAGCCAGGAGAAAAATTTAAATTGAGTGTAAATGCTGTATATGGTGATTGTAACAATAATCCTAGACATTATAGCGCTTATTCATATGACCCTAATACAAAATGGTGGGACAATAAACCTAAATTGAAAGGTGAAATTGCTGATAGAGTTGCATATTGGAGTCAAGAAGGTTTGGGCACTGTTTTGTTTGACTATCAAGGAGGTAAAGAATTTAGTGATTGGAAATATTTATTTAAGAAAACAGATTTACGAGCAATAATGCCTGACATCTCAGAGAAAAAAGAGATTGCACTAAAGGATATTGTATCAAAATCAGTACTTGATTTTGATTACGGAGGTATTTGTGGTCATGGATGGTGTGCGGGTGATGGGTTTACTGCGAAATTGTATCGTTTTGCTGAAGATGGAGACGCGACAACGGGCGACTATGTTAATTGGATAAAAAATAATTATACAAAAGTAGATTCTGTACAAAAAACATTTCTAAATCAAACTAATTATCTTGATGAATATCCTGCTGTTTCAAAATTTGATTTTACAAATACTTCAAATTTGAAGAAAGGAGGTAACGAATTTACAGATCAATATATTAAGATGCTTAAAATTCTTAATAATAGAGTTTATGATTACACCAAAAAACCACTGGGAGATTTTCTTGAATGGTTCCATAAATCAGAACATTCAGCAGAACTAACAGCAGTTACTCTTAATAAAACTTATTCTGCTCCACAAGAGCCTGGATATCATAAAGTATATTTCTACCTCTATCAGTACGGAAATAGTGGTGAGAGAGACATCACTGCAGTACAAGTTATTTGTGTAAGAGGAAAGGGTGTATGTCCAAATGAAAAAACAAATACTGCACCTGTTGTTGCAATTACAAATGTTAGCGAGATAAAAAATACTCAAGCTAAATTAAATTGGAGTTATAGTGATAAACAAGGAGATAA
>CAZDRR010000058.1:2451-5182 GCA_964507955.1 uncultured Candidatus Saccharibacteria bacterium
GGTTGTATAAATAAAAAAGAAAATGAGTGGTATTGTGATGTTGATACCTGGAAAAAAAGAGAGAATGGAAAAACATGTGATGATACTAACTCACAAGTTTTCTCTTGTTCTGTTAATCCAAGTAGTGCAAAAATTAATGAAAGCGTGAGATATATTGCTACAACTATTCCGAGTGCTTCATATCAATGGTTTAAAGATAGTGCAAAAACTCAACCTATCAGTGATGAAACTACAAACACATATCAAACATCTTATAGTGCCGAAGGGCAATATACTCGATATGTTGAAGTCAGATATTCAGATGAAACTACAAATAATGATGTTGTAAAAACAGCAATTTGTACCGCATCAGTTTCAAATGATTCTACATGTGGCAACAAGCCATCAAATAGAGTTTGTTCTGCTGGTGTAACTACAAGTAGAACATATACTACATGTAATCAAAGTACTGGTGATTGGAATTTTACTGAATCTTCATGTTCCACATCAAATGAAACTGATGCTAATGTAAAAGATTTTTACTTCAATCCTGACACTATTTCTTCAGGAGAATATTGTGGTTTACATCTTGAAGTTGAAAATACAACAGGATGTAAATTAGTTAATAGATTTGGGGTTGAAAAACAATATACTGCAACACCTGATTTTAAAATTTCTGTAAATTCTAATGATTATAGTGTAGGAACATACAGTTTGCTTTGTTCTGGTATTGGAGATGCATATGTGACACCTACAAAAAAGGCGGTTAAATCTTGCTATTCAAAACCTGATGTTCAAGAAAATTAATTAAGATAAAACAAAAGCCGGCCCCGGAGGGGCCGGCTTTTGTTTTGTCTTTATAACATTGTGGATTTTTGAATACTATGTTGTACAATATAGTATATGAGCATTGAATTTCAAGACAGTAGTCTTTCATCAGGACAATTTAATAATTTTAATCAACAATCATCTGGTTCAGCAATGGTTGATTTTCTTATCAAAAATGGAGTAGTAAAAGATGCTGCAGCAGGGAATCTTGTACTTGTTGTAGGATCCTTAATTTTTATTGCAATATCTATTTATATTTTTATCTTTGGGTTCAGTTTACCTAAAGGCAATCAACCACAACCTACTGTACCACAACCAGCAGCTCAAGAGCTTGAACTATAAAATAAATATGGTATTATCTTCTGCATAAGGCCGAAGACAAGGGGCAATCAATAAGTCCTCTTTAGGCTGAAATCGTTATATTTAAATACGGTTTTAGTTTTCTCTTCAATGCGACCATCGGCCTTATGTGGTCGATTTTTCATTTAAAATTCAATAAGTATGGCAATTACAAAAGATAAAAAGAAATCAATTCTGGAAAAACTTGATGGAATCAAAAACAGTGAGTCAATTGTTTTTGTAAACTTCAAAGGACTCCCAGTATCTGAAACTACTGCTATGCGACGAGATCTTTCAAAAAGTGATGTTGCATATTATGTAGCTAAGAAAACATTGGTAAAGAAAGCTTTTGCAGAAGCAGGAATTGATGGAGATATGCCAAATCTTGAAGGAGAGCTCGCTGTTGTATATGGAAATGATGCAACGGGTCCAGCTCGAGAAATCTTTGCATTCCAAAAGAAATATGATGGAAAAATATCTATCTTAGGCGGTATCTTTGAGCATAAGTTCATGGATAAAGTTCAAATGGAAGAAGTTGCTAAGATTCCTTCAATGCATGTCCTACGAGGAATGTTTGTAAATGTTATCAATTCACCAATTCAAGGTTTTGCTATGGCAATTAAAGCTATTGCAGATAAAAAAACCGCTTAATAACGTTAATTAAAATTACTATGTCAGACGAAACACAAGTACAAGATGTACAAGTTGAGGAAACTGTTGAAGTTCCTGCTAAATTCAAAACTCTCGTTGAATCAATTGAATCAATGTCAGTTCTTGAACTTAACGAACTTGTAAAATTACTAGAAAAGAAGTTTGGAGTATCTGCAGTAGCAGTTGCAGCTCCTGCAGCAGCAGCTGAAGCAGCTGAAGAAAAGTCAGATTTCACAGTTCATCTTAAAGATGCAGGTGCATCAAAGATTGGAGTTATTAAGGTTGTAAAAGAAGCTCTCGGTCTTGGTCTTAAAGAAGCAAAAGACCTTGTTGATGGGGCTCCAGCAGACCTTAAAACAGGCGTGAAAAAAGAAGAAGCAGAAGCTATCAAGAAGTCTCTTGAAGAAGCAGGTGCTACAGTTGAACTTAAATAATTCAATTACTTTCTAATAAAAAGCAAAAACCGGCCCCGAAGGGGCCGGTTTTTGTTACCCTTACATTGACAACACCCCTTTTTTTGTTACTATACTTCTACCTGTTCGCGCTTTTTCTATTTGGATAAAACGCGACGGTTGGTATATGTTTTTTGTTGTAAAGCACCGTTCTCGCGCCTTTACAAAAGAAAGCAATTTATTAAGCAAATTTAAAATATAATATAAATTAATATGGCAGCAGAATTCGATCGATCAAAACCTCACGTAAACGTAGGTACAATTGGTCACGTAGACCACGGTAAGACAACTCTTACAGCGGCTATCTTACACACATTAAGTAAAGCAGGAGAAGGGTACACAGCTTCTCTTAAAGGAGTAGATGAAATTGACAAGGCTCCAGAAGAAAAAGCTCGAGGTATTACAATCTCACTTTCTCACTCAGAATACTCAACACCTACACGACACTATGCTCACATTGATGCTCCAGGTCACGCCGACTA
>CAZDRR010000059.1:0-4979 GCA_964507955.1 uncultured Candidatus Saccharibacteria bacterium
GGTACTGGATTTGTAGGAAGTAAGAAACATTCTGCTGTTTTAGAAATTGAAGAAGAAATAAGACAAAACGAATCAGACATTGAGGTGGAGTAATCTACTTTAACGAAGATGCAAAATAATCAACAAATACAAGAGATAAAGGAACGACTTCCCATAGAGGAAGTTGTTTCTCGTTATGTAAAACTTGATAAATCAGGAATTAATCTTAAAGGTTTATGTCCATTTCATGGTGAAAAAACCCCATCATTCTTTGTTGCACCGCACAGAGGATCCTTCATGTGTTTTGGATGTGGTAAAAAAGGTGACATATTTACTTTTGTTCAAGAAATAGAGGGCATAGAATTTTTTGATGCTCTTAAACTTCTTGCACAACAAGCTGGTGTTACACTTGAACTTCAAAAAACCGACTCAAAAGAAAAAAAAGATTCGTATACAATTCTTGAGAAAGCATGTTTATTTTTTCAAAATCATTTACAAAAAAATATTCAAGCACAAGAGTATCTTGCTAAGAGAGGTTTGAATGAACAAACCATTAAACAATTTAGAATTGGTTTTATTCCCGATGAATGGAACTTGTTATATACAGAACTTAAAAATTCTTTTGATGAAAAAGAAATTCTTGAGAGTGGATTAGTAATTAAACATGAAAATGGAAGGGTATATGATAGATTTAGAGGCAGAATAATGTTTCCTATTTTTGATTCAAATGGGAAAGTTATTGCTTTTACTGGGCGAGTGCTTATTCCTGAACAAAAAGATACACCCAAATATGTAAACAGTCCTGAAACTTCTTTATTCAGTAAATCTCATGTGTTGTATGGGTTAAATTTTGCCAAACAATCAATTAGAAAACATAATTTTGTGATTCTTGTTGAAGGTCAAATGGATGTAATCATGTCTCATCAAATGGGGTATTCCAATACTGTTGCGTCATCTGGAACTGCTTTTACTCAAGATCAATTACAAATTATTTCAAAGATTACTCCAAATCTTTTGCTTGCGTTTGATAGTGATACTGCAGGTCTTGCCACAACAGCAAAGGTATGGGAAATGGCAATACATCAAGGATTAGATGTTAAAATCGCATATTATGAAGATGCGAAAGATCCCGCCGATACAATAAGAGATAATCCTGAATTATGGAAAGAAATTGTTAAGAATTCAATACATGTTATTGAGTTTGTAAGTCGTTTAATTTCCAAAATAGCAGATGAGAGAAAGAGACTCAAGGCATATCAAGAAAGAATACTTCCATTATTGAAAAGAGTACATACATACAGTGAAAAAAACTTCTTTATTGAAAAAGTATCTTCTATTCTTTCAATAAATTCATCAATTATTTGGAGTGATTTATCTCTCTTTGGTACAGATAATCAAACGGGAAACGTACGGCAATATGAGAGATTAGATAAGGTAGAACAAGAACCAATGGTACGTGCTTATGTAGAATTTTTTGTAAGGCAAAATTCAGAACTTAAAAATTTAATAAAAGAATTTTTAAGTACATATGATATTTCTTTTTCGGATGAAGGCGATATTAATGAGAAGAAATTATTTGAAATAGAAGAAATGTATGAAAAGGAAGAAAAGAGAGTAAAAGATGAATTTAAAGAAGTATTTTCACAATTTATACTCTTCCTTCTAAAAAATAAGAATAAAGAACTTAAATTAAAGCTAAATACACAAAAAGACGACCCACTTTCTATTTTGAAGAAAATTGAAGAACATAAAAAACTTATACACACAATAAGCAATAAAGATTGTCATTTTATTAATAATATGGTATAACCAAACAACTCAGATATGGCAAAAAGAATTTTGAAAAAAACAAACACAAAAACAAAAAAAGCAGTCAAAAAAACTGTTTCAAAAAAAGAAAAAAAAGTAGCAGATAAAAAAAATAATAAAGCTACAAAAACAAAAAAGCCAGTTTCTATTAAAAAAGAAAAAAAGATTTCAAAAAAAGAAAAAAAAGTAGCAGATAAAAAAAGTTCTGCAACTCCAGTGCAAAAGAAAGTACAAGAACAAGAACAAAAGGCAGAAAAACTTCTTAAAAGGGGGAAGGAACGAGGGTATGTTACATATGATGAGATTTTAAAAGAATTTCCAAATATTGAAACAGATCTTATTTTTCTAGATGAGTTATATGAAAAATTTAATGATACAGGAGTAGATATACTTGAAAATAGTGGTCTTCTTAATATTGATGTAAATCTTGATGATAATAAATATTCATATAAGTCATCAGGACAATATGATTCAATTCAAATTTATCTTAAAGAAATTGGACAATATGCGCTGATTAAAGCATCAGAAGAAAAAGATCTTGCAAAACGAATTGAGGCTGGGGATGAAGAGGCAAAGATGCTTCTTGCACGAGCTAACCTTAGACTTGTAGTTTCTATAGCAAAAAAATATGTCGGACGAAGTCCCGATCTTACGCTTCTTGATCTTATTCAAGAGGGTAATCTTGGTCTATTCAAGGCTGTAGACAAGTTTGATTGGACAAAAGGATATAAATTCTCAACATATGCAACCTGGTGGATTAGACAAGCAATCACACGAGCACTTGCTGATCAGTCACGAACTGTTCGAATTCCGGTACACATGCACGAAACAATCGCAAAGTATAAGCAGGTGTATCGACGACTCTCACTTGATCTTGGACGGGATCCCATGCCAGAAGAAATTGCTGTTGAAATGGGACTTGAGGTAGATAAGGTATATACAATTGAAAAAATTGATCAAGCAACAGTATCTCTTGAATCTCCAGTAGGAGATGATGGTGATGAAAAATCAACACTTGGAGACTTCATTGCTGATGATAAAATTCTTTCACCTGATCAAGAGGCTTCACGACGAATTCTTAAAGACCAAGTAAATGAAATTCTTCAAGAACTTACAGATAAAGAGCGAAAAATTCTTGAATTACGACATGGTTTGGTTGATGGAATTCAACATACACTTGAAGAAGTAGGAAAAATGTTTGGAGTTACCCGAGAACGAATTCGACAAATTGAAGCAAAAGCTCACGAAAAAATCAGGCAGCATGAGAAGGCGAATCGATTGGAGAATTATTAAAATCTAAAAAAATAAAATAACCCCCTGAAAGTGTGGCTCAATTTTAAACACTTTCAGAGGGTTATTTTATTTATCTCGTTTTTTTAAACAACTTTAGAGGGTATGTTTTTTCTTTAGACTAAATTCTTTTATAAAAATCACAAAACCCCTTATTTAAAATCACTTAAAACTGAGCCTTGATTTTAAATAAGGGGTTTTGTTTATTTTTAATATAAAAATGCTACAATGCCTTCATGTCAGAAAACACTTTTGAGAAGGAGTATAAACGCTTAAACAAAGAGCAAAAACTCGCAGTAGATACTATTGAAGGACCCGTGATGGTAAATGCAGGGCCTGGAACCGGAAAGACTCAAATCCTTACACTTCGAATTGGAAACATTCTTAAACAAGCAGATGTTCAACCTGAAAACATTCTTGCACTTACATTTACTAACTCTGGTGTGTATGCAATGCGAGAGCGACTTCGATCATATATTGGTGAGTCTGCATATCGAGTAAACATTTTTACATTTCACGCATTTGCCGAGCATGTAATCAAAAACTTTCCTGCATACTTTGCACAATTTGAATATGCAAAAGTAATTGATGATTTGCAAAAAGTAAAATGTATAGAAAAAATTCTCGATACAGGTTCGTATGTTGAACTTATTGGTAAGCATGATGATTATCAAAAAGTAAAAGACATTACAAAAGCAATTAATACTATTAAACACGAAGGATATAGTGTAGAACAATTTAAAAATGTAATTCCAAAATGGAAGGAAGAACTTCTTGCAGATCCTGATATTTATTACAAAGTAAACAGAGGTAAAAATAAAGCAGGAGATATTAAGCCTGCAGAAGAAGAAAAAATAGAACGAAAGATTCGAGTTGTTCAAGAATTAGTGGAAGTGTATGAGAAATATCAAGAGTATCTTCGAAAGGAACATCTGTACGATTTTTCTGACATGATTATTACTGTTGTTGAGGAAATAAAGACAAACGAGAACCTTAAATTTGAGATGCAGGAGCAATATCAATATATTCTTGTTGATGAGCATCAAGATACAAATATGGGGCAAAACGAGCTTGTAGAGCTCCTTACAGACGCTGAGCACCTTGATGGTCATGCAAACATATTTACAGTAGGAGACGAAAAACAATCTATCTATAGATTTCAAGGTGCAAGCGAGGATACCTTCAAACATTTTAATTCAATCTATAATGATATTGTTCATATTGATTTAAAACAAAATTATCGTTCAACTAAGACAATTCTTAATGCATCAGGAGGAGTGATCGAACATTCAATAGAAAATCCTGTTGCACTTGAATCTAATACTAAAGAAGATGTTCCTATTAAAGTTGGAGAATTTAGTAATTATAAATTTGAACTTCTTCACCTTGTACAAGATATTAAGAAAAAAATAGAATCGGGTGTAAGTCCAGAAGAGATTGCTGTATTGTTTAGATCAAACAAACATACCGAAGATATTAAAAATATTCTTGCACTCCATAAGATTCCTTTTACAATCTTTTCTCGAAACAGTATTTTTGAAGACATTGATATTCAAAACATCATTTTACTTCTTCGAATTATTCTTAATCCAAATGATGAAGAATCACTCGGAAAGGTTTTGTTTATAAATTTTCTTAATCTTGATGGATATGACGCAATTAAGATTTTACAAAAAAGACAAACATATAAACGAGAACAAAATAAAACACTGTTTGATATTTTGAATGATGCTAAAATTCTTGAAGAAATAGGTATAACACATATTGAACAATTTATTCAATTCTCAAAAATAATTAGGAATGCAATTGTTGAAATAAAAAATACTCGATTAATTGATTTTCTTAAAGATTTTTTGCAAAACATTGGATACACCAAATTTATGCTTGAAAGTGATTTGAGT
>CAZDRR010000060.1:0-4959 GCA_964507955.1 uncultured Candidatus Saccharibacteria bacterium
TTTCGTAATAATTAATCAAATACTTCACAATATCTATAAAAGGCATAGTGAGCGTCCCAGAGGCATATTGAGCCCCTTGAGGTTCGACTGTATAGAGTAACACAATAAACTGTGGATCAAAAGCTGGAAAATATCCGAAAAATGAGTGCAAATATCTATCATCATAATATCCACCTCCTGGCATAGGGATCTGTGCTGTACCTGTTTTTGCAGCAATTGAGTAATGCTCCATTTTTACTTTACCACCAAGAAGCGCTTCATCAACAACTCGTGTAAGCATACGAGATATTTCTTCTGATGTCTCTTTTGAAAAAATCTTTTCTGGTTCTTCTTGTCCAATTTTTTTTGTTACTCCATATTCATATCGTACTTCTTTTACAATATGTGGTTGTACTAGAACCCCGCCGTTTCCAAGTGTTGCAAGTGCTCTAATAGTTTGAATTGGACTAATTGCAATACCTTGTCCAAATGATGCTGTTGCTGCTTCAATATCTCTATGTGATTCAAGATTAGAAATAAGTGGCGAACCTTCTGCAGGCAGATCAATACCGGTCTCTTCTGCAAAAAACTTTTTCATAAACTCAACAAATCTCTCATTACCAACTTTTGAAACAACAAAAGCAACTCCAGTGTTAAGAGAATTATTAAGTACTGCCTGCATATCAACTACACCTCGCACCTTATGATCATAGTTATAAAATGTTCTTCCGTTAAGAGTAAGGCTTCCTTGGTCATTGTATGTTGTGCGTGCAGTAACAGCTTTCGTTTCAAGACCTATCGCCATAGTGATTGGCTTTATAATAGAACCCATTTCATATACATTTTCAACACTGTTATTATTATACTGAGATACCGAATCTACGTTTCCAAAATCATTTAAATTAAATGTTGGATATTGCCCCATTGCAATAATTGCACCTGTATATGGATCCATAACTATAATTCCTGTATTTTTTGAATTCCATTCTTTTTGAACATTTGTAATTACTTCTTCTACATATGCTTGTACATTAGGTTCTAATGTTGTAACAATATCGCCATTAAATCTCCCCTCTCCAAAAGTCTTTTTTAAACCAGAATAAAATTCAACAAAAATATTTGAATATAAATTTGAAGTATCTTTCTTTAAAACATCATCATAATACCTTTCAATACCATATTGTCCTTTAAGCTGTTCATCTTTTTCAGCAATGAATCCAAGAATTTGAGCGGCCATTTCATTTCCAGGATAAAATCTCCATCGTGTTTTATCTAAAATAACACCTCGTAATTTGAGCTCTGCAATTTTTAATCCCGTTTCTTCTGGAATTCTTTTTACAAGTTCTTCATATGGATCATTTTTCTTTGATGCTTTTTGAGAAAATTCATTTTTATCAATTGGAACAATAGTGTTTAGTTTTTCATATACTTGTTCAGGGTTTTCAAGATTAGCAGGATCTATTGCGAGATTAAATCCTGTCTGATTTGATGCGGCAAAAAAATCTCTCCCATCTTTATATGAAAAAATAATAAGTCCTCTATCAAAGTTTTCATCTCGCCTTTGAGAAGAATATTGTCTAGTGGAAACATCTTGAAAATGATTTCCTTTTATAATCTGTATATCGTACAGTCTAATTATTAAAATTAAAGCAACAACAAGAACACCAATTGAAAAAAAATGTATAGGTGAAAAATTTCTTGTCTTATTCATTTAGAAACGCAGTCTTAGATGTATCAACTTTTATATATGCAACTTCTTTGTTTTCTACAAAACCTTGAGCAAGAGCACTTTCCTTTGTTGCTGATTTTCTAATAACCATAATTTCTTGTTCTGTTTGTGTGATTTTTGTTTGCAAAGAAATCACTGATTCTTCTAGAGTTGTAAGCTTTTTTGAAGTAGATACCACTGCATTCATCAAAAGTGCATATGCAAAAAGTGAAGCAACAAAAAACATTGTAAGGATAATCATTATTTTTCTATATGAAATTGTTTTTGTGTATGTTTTCATTGTTTTTCAAATATTCTTAATTTTGCACTTCGTGCTCGTGGATTTTCTAATAATTCTTCTTCAGTTGGAGCAATTGGTTTTGTTGTTATAACTTTTCCAACTCCTCTCTGTTCTAATTCTCTAAATGTTTGTTTTACAATTCTGTCCTCTAGACTGTGAAATGATATGATTGCAATTCTTCCTCCTTCTGTAAGATGTAGAGGTGCTTTAAAGATAGTTTCTTTAATAATTTCAAGTTCATTATTTACAGCGATACGAATAGCCTGGAATGTCTTAGTTGCAGGATGTATCTTCTTTGACTGAAACTTAGCAGGAATTGCTTTTTTTACTATTTCAGCTAATTGAGATGTAAACTCAATAGGTTTTTGTTGTCTATATTCTACAATTGCTCGCGCAATTCTTCTTGCAAATCTTTCTTCTCCGTATGCAAAAATTATGTTTGCAAGTGATTCTTCTGAGAATTCATTCACAATAATTTTTGCAGTAAGTTCATTGTCAGATGGTTCATCATTCAAAGTCATAATAAGAGGTTCATCAAAACGAAACGAGAATCCTCTTCGTGCAATATCAAGTTGTTCACTACTGAGTCCAAGATCAATCACAATTGCATTAACGTGTTTTATATGGTGCTTATGTAGTACATCAGGAAAATTTCTGTAATTTGATTTCTCCAAAATGATTTTTGCATTACAACCTTGTAGGTTTTTTGCCGATCGTTCAATTGCATTACTATCTGCATCTACTCCAATGATAGTGAGTCCTTTAAGTCCAAGCGTGCACACCGCTTGAGCATGTCCTGCACTACCAAGTGTCAGATCCAAATATATTGAATTATCTGCAAGTTGTAGATTTGTTATTGTTTCTTTTAAAAGAACTGATTTATGTCTCATGTTATTTATATTGCGCCGATTTGGCCGAGTTTTTCGGCAATTGAATCAGCATTTTTAGACACTTGTTCATTGAACGCATCCCACGCTGTCTCATCCCAAATTTCAACTCTGTTATAAATACCTGCAAAAACTACTTTTGATTTTATTTTTGCAAAAGAACATAAATTTTCTGGAATCAAGATTCTTCCTACAGAATCTATTGAAACTTCATGAGCGCTTGCCAGCAAAAATCTATTGAAGCTTCTATTGTCCGATTGAGTAAAACTTCGTTCACCAAGCTGTGTTGCAATCTTATTCCAGTCTTTGAGCGCATACATAAAGAGACAATTATCAAGACCTTTTGTTATCACAATCTTCTTCCCAAGCACACTTCTAAATTTACTTGGAATTGAAATTCGTTTCTTTTCGTCTAGCGTGTGTTTGTATTCTCCGATTAACATATTTTCTTGATTTACCACTTTATCCCACTCAATTAAAATTATATCCCACTTCACTAAATTTAGATAATAAAAATACCACATTTCTGTGGATAAGTTAGGTCGAAAATATGTTGAAAAATAAAGCTTTAACTTCTCGGATACGGAAGTCCAATGTAATTCTCTATTCTTTCGATTCTGTGCTCTAATGCTTCAATAATAAGGCGATTTTCATGCCGAATCATCTCTACAAGAGCGTTTGTATGTCTTGCAAATTCCTCAGTAATTTTTTGATACATCTCCGTGGCCCAATCTTTAGTTACATAATCCTGTTTTTTCAAAAAATCTTTAGTTACATAGTCTTTATTTTCAAGGGTTTTTTTCAAGCTTGATTCTGTTACATATTTTTTTCTTTCCAAAAAATCCTTATAATCCTCCAAAAACCCTTTGGTTACAGACTCATTTCGTTCTTTTTGAGATAATTTCTTCTTCATTACCTTCTATCCTATCACAATCAAAAACTGACTTTTCCACAAAGTCAGTTTTTGAATCTAGAGTTATTTTAGAATAAATTTTAATCTATTTTAGGTTTCATCAATGGGAATAATTGTGCTTCTCGTACAGTCTTTCCTTCAAGAAAAGAGAACAATCTCTCAGAAAGTCCAAATCCAAACGCAGGCGGCATTCCATATTCCATAGCTTCAACATATTCAGGATCAGACATTTGTGCTTCTTCATCTCCTGCATCTCGTAGTGCTTGTTGTCCACTAAACCTTTCTGCTTGATCAACAGGATCATTTAATTCAGAAAATCCTTTTCCTACTTCTGAACCTGCAAGAATAATTTGAAATCGTTCTACAACTCTATTATCTTCTTTTGACTTTTTAGCAAGTGTCTCAAGATATACGGGTACTCCAATAAGAAATCCTGGACCTGCCAAATCTTTTCTAATCGCCTTCCAAAGTAAATCTACTCCTCGCTCAATACTTAAGGTGTTCGGATCGTGTTTAATATTGTTCTTTTTTAAAATAGTCTGAATCTCATCAACTGACGTATTATGAACATCAATCTCATATTTTTCTTTTATAATATTTGCAAAATGATATGTTTGCCATTCATCACTCAAATCAAATTTCATTCCTTTATTTTCAAAATCTGTTCTACCATATACTTTTTGCGCAATTGAAATATACAAATCTTTAACCATTTGCATACCCTTATTAAAATCACTGTATGCTTCATAAAACTCAAGTTGAGTATAATCCTGGGCATGTTCTGGAGACATTCCTTCATTTCTAAAAATTCTTCCTATTTCAAATACTTTAGGAAATCCTCCAATAAGAAGTCTTTTTTGCCATAACTCCCCTGCAGAAATTCTAAGATACACATCAATATCAAGTGCATTATGATGTGTTACAAACGGCCGTGCATCAGCACCACCTGTTGTAGTTTCAAGTACAGGAGTTTCTACCTCTATAAAATTTCTTTCAATAAGAAAACCTCTAATTGCATTCCAAAAAAGAGATCTTCTTCGAGCAGTTTCATGAATTTCAGGAGTGAGAATCATATCAAGATATCTCCTTCGATATCTCTCATCTTCATCTTTCAGACCATACCAACTATCAGGAATTGGAAGGAGTGATTTTGAAAGAATTCTCCAACCAT
>CAZDRR010000061.1:0-4721 GCA_964507955.1 uncultured Candidatus Saccharibacteria bacterium
TTATTAATGATTTAAAATTTATTAATTTTTTTCGGACTTGTTTATTAAGGGTCCATAATTATTTTTCTATATTTACAGGTTGCGTTTCCGTTTTATCTTCGTTAAATATTCTCTTATTATAATTATGAAGTAATATTGTTTTTTCTATTTCTTCAAATTTTAATTTAAACTTCGCTTTATTTAAGTGTGTTTCTTTTGTAATCAATTCCTTTTTATTTTTAAATGTGTTTTCGAATTCCTCAAACGTTATAGTGTCTTTTTTAAATCCTTTTATTTTTACAGCAGAACTATTTTTTAACTTAATTGCATAACCTTTGGGTATTGCGAATATAGCTTTTTCTACAATCGTATCGTCTTTATTGTTATCTCAAAATATTTCTCCATGTTTTTCTCCTATTACGTCCCTTTTATAAGCAGCGAATATACTGTCTGTGTCTGAATATAAAAGTCTTCCCTCATTCTTTATTACTTCTTTATAGGCTTTATATAGTTTTATTCTTGCTTTAGATGTTATAGCAGCAGCTATTGAAACATTCGAATCTATTTCTTTTTTTTTATTTTCGTTCATATAAGTTACTACTGTTACTTTGTTTATTATTACTTCCTTTATTATTTCTTTATTTAACTCTATTTTTTTATACTTTGATTGATCTACTATTTCCGTTTTTATATTGCTTTCCTCCATTCCCATTCTTCCATATATGCTATTTACAAAAAGTTTTCAAAATACGTTTTCAAATTCTGATTTTTTTCTTAATTCCCTAAAGTAGTTAATAAATTCTATAAATGGTTTTCCTTTTTTTTCAAATGTTATTATTTGATGAATTTTTTCAATAATTCCTCCTTCTTTTATAAATAATTGTAATTCCTCGTATCAATATACTCCTCTCCAATTTCCGTTAGGAAACAATAACTTTCCTTCTTCGCTTCTAAAAGGCAATATTGGAATATTCATATCTACACTTAACACATCAACTTCGTAGAATCCTTCTTCTTTTATATTTTTATCTTTTATTTCTTTTATTACTTTTATTTTTCCAAAACAAAATTCTTCTTTCATTATTTCCGAATACATGCCAGTGAAATCAAAATGAAATACTTTCTCATCTTCTTTTGCATTACCAAATATCTCACATCTTCCTCCGAAGTAAGCTTCTCTTATCATTTTATCGTACTTTTTTTCTAACTTTGTTTCTATTTCAAGCTTGTTAAAATTTTCCTTAAAAACTTCTAACGATAATCCTGATATGGACCTTGCTTTCATTTCTTTTTTAATATATTTTTCCTTAAATATTATTTTTAACATTTCTCTTACTATTTTACAATCCATTATACAATATCGTATGCACTCTTCTTTTAAATTTCATGTATGTATTTCTTTTATTGTCGGATGCTCTCCTATGTAATCTTTGAAATTATATTTGCTTACAAATTCATGAGGAAATTCCAACTTATTATATTCCTTATTTAATAGTTTACCTATTTTCCTCAAGGGTAGAGGTAATAATTTTAACGAACACTTAAAATTTATTCTAAACTTACTAGATCATATATTTAACTCGTATATACTACTTTTAAAAAGTATGGCATTAAATTTTATTTTTTTTTTAATATTTTCTATTATTATTATACCATCAAATGTTAAGTTGTGAACATAAATTGTCTCCTGTAATTGCTTTTCCTCAAAGATGTCTATCATGGTCTCTATTATGTTTTCATCAATTTCTTTTTTATATATTACCAATTCCTCATTATTCAGTAATATACAAATGCAATATGGTGTTATTGTACCATTATCGTCATATGTTTCAATATCTAATACGTTATGAAATCTCAAGTTCTAATACCTCTTTTATGAGTACATTTATGTATTCCTCTTTAGACCCTAACTCCTTGATATCTTTTAAATCTTTGACTAATCTTATTTCTATTTCACTTATTTTATTTCAATTTATTCTTCCTGATGCTATTTCACTTGTTCTTGTTTCATTTTTTATTAGATTGACAAACCCCGGATAATTAATATTTGTTAATTTATTCTTACTTTCTATTAACTCTTTTACTATCATTTTTTCCTCTTTATACACCTGAAACACTCCTCTTATGTCACAACATCTATTTTTTTTTAATATCTGTAATATTAAAAATACCTCAGTAACCCATCCTTCGTTAAGTAACTCTATTTTTAATTTTTTGTTTTCTTTTTTTATTTTTGTATTCCTGAGATTTTTATTTATTTCTTCTATCATCTATAATGGGTCCATTTATTTGAAGAAATTCTTTGACTCTAATATTTTTTTATATATGTCATTTTTATTTTTTAAATAATATTGCTTATTAATATCTCTTTTATTTAAAAGATCTATTTTTTTCTCATCTAAAATTTTATTTTTAAATTTTACCTCTCTTAATATATCGAATGGAAATCTATCTCTTTGCAACAAATTTTCTAAATATTGAATATTACTTAATTTGAAAAGAATCTTTATTAAAGATGAATAATAAATCATAGCCCCTATGCTATCGTGTATTGGAATGCATTCTATTTCATATTTCATACATAATTCTAAAGTTTTAAATAATATACTGGCATCATCTGCATGATTAGTTGAAGGTGTTAACGCATTGGAAAGAGCTCTTTTATTTATTTGATTTGATTTTAATTTGAATCTTATTTTTATATATTTATTATTACCTAATTTTATATTTTTTCTTAGATAATTACTATCGTCTTTATTCAAAATTTCTTTTAATTTCGTAACCCCTTCTTCCTTATTTATTAATTTACGTTTTATTTTTTTTAACACATCTCCTCTGTTTATTGATCTTTCTTTATCTAAGATTATGGGCATATCAAAATTATTTTCTCAATATAACTTTTCTGTTTCATAAGGCAATCTTTTTAATAATGTTAAATAATCCGATATATTTATACCTAAATTTGAAATCTCTTTTCATACTTTTTTTTCTATTTTTAATATTAATTCATTTTTTTCTTTTTTATCTAAATTTATTCATTTATCATTCTCTCTGTGTATATCGTTAAATTGGTCTTTTAATGAAATAAAAGTTTGTCCATATAAACCAGGCATTACTATTTTTTTAATTAGTTTACGAGATATAAATTCTCTTATTTCTTCATTATTTATTTTTTCTAAAATATATTCATATATATCTTTACTATTTGTTTTATTATCAAAAATGTTACATACTTCTAGCGCTTTATTATTTTTTATAAATAATTTTAATAATAATATTTGAAGTACGTTGGAACTTGCGTCATTGTATCACATGCTTTCTATTCATCTTCTATCATTTTTAATTCAATTTTTCATTTCTTCTACAAATCCAATATCTTCTAAATCCTCTAAAACATTAATTTTATTTATTAATTCGTCATATATTCCATCATCTATTTTTATCTCTAATCTAATTATAACATCATATACCTGCTGGGCAAATATTAATTCTATATTAAGAAACTCTTGAAATATACTTAATTCTAATTCTTTTTTATTAATTTTTTTTAATTTAAAATTATTTACCATGAAATTAATTAATTTTTCTTTTTTTGAAACATCCAAAACTAATATACTAAATATTTGATTTAGTTCTAATTTAAAATCATTCTTCAATTTAATATATTTTTTTAAAATTGCTTCATTATTTTGAATTTTATTAATTATCACAGGTCTTAGTATTTTCTCTAACTGAGGATTTAAAGGTATGTTCTTTATATAAATTCTTGTTCTGTTATCAAGTATATAATCGAACTTGAATCATTCCAAATTACCGATATAACTAGCTTCTTTTATAGATAATAATGTCATAAATCTATTTTCTCTTTCTAATTTATTTAAAACATAACCTCTATCTATAATTGATTCTAATACTTTTTTATTTATATGAAATTTACAATTATTCATGAAATTTAATATTTTTATAACTCTAAAGATTCCTTTATTCTCTTTATTTAAAAAAATTTCTTTTTCTTTATTAACATTCTTCTTTATTAAATTAAATTTATAAATCCATAAATTCGAATTAAAACTTGAGTTTTCTATTATGTTTTTTACAAAAGGTTCTTTTTTTAATTTGATAATCTTATCTTCATATCTAACATCATAATTTATATAGTTCAGTTTTCAAAAAATTTCCAAAATATCTAATTTAAATTTTATTTTTCATTTAGTATCAAAATTATATTCAAAATAACTCGATAGAAAAGAATGTCTGATTAAAATCAAATCGCATAAAAAATTTGATAAAATTTCCTCATCTTCTATATTAAATACTTCAACTAACCTATCTCTACCTATATTAAAAACAAATAAGTTTATTACTTTAGTTAAATACCTGCTTTTATTACCTATTAATTTATCCAAATTAATTATGTTTTTATTAATCTCATATTTCAAAAAATAACAAGAGTAATACGAATCTATTATTGTCAATATAGATAAAATTTTCATAAATTCATCCACATCTAATTCTATTTTAGCACAAAATTCTTTTATTATCTGATCTAACTTAGTATATATACAATTTTTCCTACCAGAAGCTTCTATATAAATCAAATCCTCATCATTAAACTCTAAATTTGAGAAAATTTTTTCTAAATTTTCTTTTTCTTTAACAAATCCTAACTTATTTTTTCTAAGTAATAGTTTTATTATATTTTCTAAGTACATTTAATAAGGGTCAATAATTATTGACCCTTA
>CAZDRR010000062.1:0-2543 GCA_964507955.1 uncultured Candidatus Saccharibacteria bacterium
TGAGGCGGGGGAGGAAGGCGAGGATGACGCCAGGTCAGCATGTCCCTTGATGCCTTGGGCCGCACACGTGATACAATGCCAATAACAACGAGACGCAATACCGTAAGGTGGAGCAAATCTTTATAAAAATTGGCCCAGTTCGGATAGAGGTCTGCAACTCGACCTCTTGAAGTTGGAATCGCTAGTAATCGCAGGTCAGCTATACTGCGGTGAATACGTTCTCAAGTCTTGTACTCACCGCCCGTCAAGTCAAGGGAGCTGGGAGTACCCGAAGTCTCACTTTATGTGGGATTAAGGTAAGCTCAGTAACAGGGACTAAGTCGTAACAAGGCACGGGTAGCGGAAGCTGTTCGTGGATTATTTCAAATGAAAATCGTTGATTCGCAAGAATCAATTCCGAGTCGATTTCTGTGGCTCAATTGACCACAGAAAAACAATAGTATTCAGTTTTAAAAGTATACTCAGACAGTAGGAAAGACTATACTTAAACGGAACAAGAAAAAGGCAATTAACTCATTTCCATACACAAACTAAACAAAAACACACTCTTAAAGGGGTGTGTTTTTGTTTACATGGTAGTAAAAATATGTTATAAATATATGGATGCAAAGTTCAACCAATCCAGGAAGGGTTGGGCAGAAGGTTCAATCAACACTCGCCATTCTTGCGGGAGTTATGGGTCTTCTTGCTCTTTTGACCCTTCTTCACTAGGAGGAGATCCTCCAAAGCCCGCCGCGTGCCCCTTTAAAAGGAAATAGGTACACGGCGGGCTTTCATATTAAAAATAAGGATGAGTGTATATGTATTGACTTTTAGACTATATATGTTATTATATAGTCTATGTTCCAGTTCCTTACGCCTCGTCGTGCCCGCTTGGTCCAGAGAATTCCTTCACTTGAGGAAGCATGGATTGAACGGGAAGTTCGTGAATTCTCTTCTGAACGAAAAGCAAAGCAGTGGTTTGAAAAAAACTGCTGGAAAATCGTCTCTTGGACCATCTTGATCCTTGGGGCAATTGTTGCTCTTACGTTCGTGGTACTTTATGTTCATGGACTCAATCATCGGCTTTGATGCCGGTGACTCACAGGCCCCCGCAAACCAACTGGTTCAATGCGGGGGCTTTGTCTTTTTATAAATAGTATGATAGTCTTGAAAACGTTCATTATTGGTTCAGGGGCTACGGTTTTGTCCTCGTTGGCCATTGCGAACAATCTGTCCGTCAGGGACTCTTAAGGATAAGCTTCATTTTCGGTTGCTGCTTCCAAGAGAGTTTCTGACGGACTTCTTTATTTTTTAAAAGATATTTGTTATAGTGTGCACACAAATGCGCGTAGCTCCTAGCTATTTGTCAGCCGCTGAAGCAGGACAAATAGCAGGGTATCGCACATGCACTTTGTAAAATTAAATATGCGCGCGTAGCTCAGTTGGTAGAGCACATCACTGATACTGATGGGGTCCCAGGTTCGAATCCTGGCGCGCGCACTAAAATAGATATGGATGTAAATTTTAATGAGATAACTATTAGAGAACCAAAAATAACTGATTTAAAACAAGTACTTTATTATATAAATAAATTATCTAAGGAAAAAACCTATATTACTCTACAGGGAGAAGTTATAGATGAAAAATCAGAGAGGGTTTGGTTGAAAAGTGCTATTAGAAAAATACAAGATAAAAAGGCTGTATATTTATTTGCTTTTAATAAAGAACAGCTTATAGGCATTTCCGAAGTTACTATGGGTACAGGTTGTAAAGAACATGTTGGTCGTTTTGGAATTTCTATAGATAAAAATTTTAGAGGGAGAGGAATAGGATCGGTTTTAATGAATACTGTTTTAAATGTTTCAAAAAAGCTTTCAAAAATAAGATTGATCTGTTTAGAAGTTTTTGCAGAAAATACAACTGCAATAGAAATGTATAAGAAAAAAGGTTTTATTGTATGCGGTGAGATTCCTAAAGTTTTAAAAAGAAGAGGAAAATACGTTAATGAAATATTGATGTTTAAAGAGGTAAAGTAGATTATATTTTTACATCACTCCTAACTCCTTCAATAACCCCATTTTCTCATCAACTTTTAATTCTCGCCCCATGCCTTCTCTGAGGTCTGTTCCAAGTTTAATATTCATGATTCTAGTTCGTTTCAATTCTTTAACTTGATATCCAAGTGCTGCACACATTCGTCTGATTTGATGTTTTTTACCTTCCGTAAGAATAATCTTGAATGATCGATCGCCTGTAACTTCTACTTCACATTTTTTTGTTTTGTATCCTTCGATGTTTACTCCTCGACTCATTTTTTGTGCAAAGTCAGGTGTTGTTGCAAGACTCTTATCCACTCGAACTCGATATTCTTTTTCATGATGATATTTAGGACTGAGCATTCTATCTACGATTCGTGTGTCATTTGTAAGAAATACAAGTCCTGTTGAGGCTTTATCAAGAGAACCTACTGGATGAAGTTTGAGCTGCTTTGCTTTTGGCCAAATGCTATCAATTGTCTTTTCACCCTTCTGAGGATTTCTAGTTACGATTCCTGTAGGTTT
>CAZDRR010000062.1:2643-4516 GCA_964507955.1 uncultured Candidatus Saccharibacteria bacterium
TTTAATTATTCAAATATATTAGGCTCTGGATTTAGGTTTATATTAAAAGTATATTTTATTTTTTCTTTAATAGAGGTTAATACTTTTTGTAAATCATCAAATGTTCCGTTATCTATGTTGAGTAAAACAAGTTTGTTTGTGGAATTAAAAATTATTTTCTCCGTCTGAGCATTTATATAATCAACATGTTCTATAAGCCATCCTGCAAAAACTTTATACATTCCATTTGGGAGTTCAAAAGAGGGAACATCTGGAAAGTTTTTTTGTATTTCTTCAAAATGTTCTTTTGAAATTATTGGGTTTTCAAAAAAAGAACCGCAGTTAGGAATTTTTTTATAATCAGGAATTTTACTATTTCTTATTTCTAATATTGCATTTCTTATTTCTTTTGTTGATGGATTTGTATTTTGTTTGAAATATTCTTGTACATCTTTGTACTGTGGAATCTTTGCGGGAATAGTTGAGAGTTTAAGTGTAATGCTAATTATTATGTATCTTTCTCTATCTTTCTTAAAGATACTATTTCTATATTCAAATTTACATTCTGTATAGGGCAAGGTCTTTATTTTTGAATCTTTTCTGTCAAATACTTCTACTTCTACTATGGTTTTTGAAACATCACTTCCATATGCACCAATATTTTGTATTGGAGCGGCTCCTGCTGTTCCTGGTATCCCTGATAATGATTCTAGTCCAGATAAATCATGTTCTATACTCCACTGAACAACAGCATCCCACTTTTCTCCAGCAAAAGATTTAATGTATACATCAGTGTTTTCTTGTGAAAGTATTTCTATGCCTTTGATCTGCATTAATCCGATTACATATTTATCGGTTGTATCTGCAAAGATAGAGTTGGAACCTTCTCCGATTATTACAAGAGGTTTTTTAATATATTCACAATATGAATTTATTTTTTCTATATCTTGAATAGTATTAATTTCAAATACTTTATGAGCAATACCTCCTATATTAAATGTTGAATATGTCCTCAAATCAAGATTCATGCTTTATATCATATATGGTATATTAGGTAGATGTCAAAAGAGAATTCAAATAATAATTCATTACTTCAAATCGGAATGCTTATTAAGACCCTCAGAGAACAAAAAGGGCTTACACAACAAGATTTTGCGAAGCTTTTAAAAACTTCACAAAGTGCTGTTGCACGAATAGAATCTGGAAAACAAAATCTAACAACAAACGAGATAAGTAAGATAGGAGAAGTTTTACATAGAAAAATAATCTCACTTGATAAATCTATCGATTTTAAAATTATTGGGGGACATAAATTAAGTGGAGAAATTGAAACCAATACATCCAAAAATGGTGCGATGGGACTTCTTGCTGCATCACTTCTTAATAAAGGAATAACAATATTAAAGCGTGTTCCGAGAATTGAAGAAGTTAATCGTGTCCTTGAAATTTTTCAAAGTATAGGAATATCGTATAAATGGGAAGATAATACTCTTACTATAAAACCGCCAAAAGAGTTTGAATTAAAAAAACTTGATATAGAGGCAGCTAAAAAGATTCGTTCAGCTCTAATGATGATAGGTTCTCTTATTCATCATGTTGATTCGTTTAAGATGCCACATGCTGGAGGTTGCAAGATGGGGGAGCGAACAATAGCGGCACACAGATATGGCCTTGAAGAACTTGGAATAAAAATTGAGACCCAAGCAGACTTTTATGATGTTTCAAAAAAGAAATTACACGGGGGAGATATTGTTATGTATGAAGCTGGAGACACTGCTGTTATTAACATTCTTCTTGCAGCCGCTGGTATTGAAGAAGAGACAAGAATCTCTTTTGCTTCATCTAATTATCAAGTACAAGAGGTATGTTTCTTTCTTGAAAAATTAGGAGTTGA
>CAZDRR010000063.1:0-1371 GCA_964507955.1 uncultured Candidatus Saccharibacteria bacterium
GTTAGGTAGATTTAGAGTTGGTAAGAACTCGGATTCTGTTGTCAATAACTTCAAGCAGCTTGCAATAAAGTCAGTGATAATTAGAGTAACCTGT
This sequence comes from uncultured Candidatus Saccharibacteria bacterium, assembly GCA_964507955.1. Taxonomy (GTDB): domain Bacteria; phylum Patescibacteriota; class Minisyncoccia; order Phycocordibacterales; family JAACPR01; genus JAULZV01. The sequence continues at coordinate 95 of CAZDRR010000063.1, forward strand.
TCTTTGTCTCTAGTTGGATCTGACTCATATGGAGTTCTGTAGTTACCAACAGCATGAGACTTCATATCAATAAAGATACGAACAATCTTCAATAGTTCGCACACATCCATTGTGATAGACGCTGGTGCGCTGGTTAGAGACTGAACACGAACTTCACCGAATAATGCTAGACCAACTGGGTGTAGTAGTTTCTTAACTGCTTCACGGTATTTGTCAATAGATTGACCAACCTTGATAACATATGAATATTCTTGATAGTACAAGCTATCCTGAATCTTCTTAGAAGACTCTGAAACTTTACCATCAGCATTGACGAACTTACCAAGAGTTTTACCAACAGCACCAATAATACCTCTTGACTCAGCGTGAGTTTGTGAAGCATTATTAATAATTCTTGCAGTTGCACCGCTAGAATTTGTGATAGTCTGACGAATTTGGAACTCACCAGAAATTTCGTTAACTAGGTATTTACCTGTTTCGTCAACTAGATTATCGCCACTCTCAGTCACTAAAGTGATTCTATCTGATGATGGGTAGACAGTGACTAACTGTTTATCGCTATCGTAACCGTAGATAGTGCCAGATGGGACTTGTTGGTTTTCTAGTAAAATTCTATCGCCAGTTTCCAATAATAATTCAAAGTCTGCATTAGCCTCAGTCGCAAGGGTTTGAGGTAGTGCAGTAATTTCATCTCCGATAGCAAATGTACCAGAAATATCTTTGATGATTAGGTTGTTCGGGAAAATACCAATTGGTGCTGTTTCATAATCAACACCTGGATTCGTGATACCAACTTTAGTCACACGACCAACAGTATCACCAACAGCTAAAATCTTGGCACCAGTACCACCACTAACTGAAATAGTTGGAAGTCTTCTATAGTATGCACCACCAGTGATTAGATTAATACCACGAACACCACCAGTAGTTGCAGTTTCAATATCAAACTGAGAACGATCTTCCTGTAGAAGATAAGACCCGTCTTCCATGATGATAGAATCTAAATCAACTTCTGTAACAACCGCTCTTGCTGAAATAAGAGAATCTTCTGTGTCACCGCAGTTAGCGTTATTAAACAATAGTTCTGTGCCTACTGTATAACCAGATCCTGGGGTGTCAATAACAATATCAGTGATTTCACCATAACCGATAGATTGAACTTCAGCTTGTGCATCTGTTCCGCTACCTGAGATGATGAACATTGGCGAACCAACATCGTAGTATGCGCCATCGTTAATAACTTCAAAACCAGTAACAACTGGAATAACTGCTAGTGT
>CAZDRR010000063.1:1471-4386 GCA_964507955.1 uncultured Candidatus Saccharibacteria bacterium
GTTTCGTTGAAAAGGATTCTGAATAGGAATTCATACGATTTAATCGTACCCTTTGAACGATACAGTTCTTTAATCTGTTTGGCTAGGTATCTCTTATCAGATAGAGTTGATTTTGGAATGTGTTCCAACAACTCATCTTTAAAGTATTGAATGAAACTATCAATAGTATCATCAATGTCTCTAGTTGATTCTAGATTTCGTTTTTCTGTTTGTTCTAAGAACTCATAGTACGCTTCTAGGAATGCAACGAACTGAGCATTGTCCTCACGAACAAACTCTGGTAGCTGTTTAGAAACAACTGTAGAGACTTTTGTTTTAACGAGTGCCATTAGTTACGACTTGAAGTAAAGATGTAATTTGTACCACCTGAAGATGTACCAGATGCAATTGGATCAACAATAGCATTAACAACTAGGTCATTTTCAGAGATTATTGCTAATTGGTTTCTAACTGAAACAACATCGTTTGACTGTGGTTTAATTGTGAAAGTCAATAGGTTGTTTTCAGCGTATGTTATGTTAAGGTTGTTGATAGTAATAACACCAGTCGCATAGTTAACAGAACCTTGATTCTCGTTAACATATTTCTTAGTACCTGCACCAACATAATAGAATAAGCGAAGACCACCAACACCGTCGTCTTCTAAGTAACATGTTTGCGCAACGCCATCAACGATAAAACCATTTGAAACAACTGCTTCTTCAAACACATTCTCGTTGTAAATTGGGTTATCAATCTTAATAACATAAGATGTCTTCGTTCCGATAACTGGAGTGATTGAACGAATTAGCTGAATAGTAGTGATATTGCTTAGAATTGAATCTTCTGACGCATCAATCAAACGAGATAATTTTGAGAAACGGAACAATCCATCAAAACGAGCCAACTCATTATTGTTATAATCCATAATGGTTTGACGAACTAAGGTCTTAATAGTTTCCTCAGTATTAGTAGTCGCTTGAGAATTGTAGTAAACAGAAGTGGTTAATTTGATGTAAAGGTATTGTGGATCTACGATTTCTGGAATGATAGAAACAACATTCTTACCTTTAAGAATAGTGTTCTTAATTAAATCTTTGGTAGCGTTAGTTAGTGTCTCACCAGACTTTGGTTTGATAGCTACGAATACCTTACCGTACATTGGTGGAATATTGTCTTCGCCACCCCAGACATTGACTGAATCCACATTGCTGAATACTTGTGGAATAATAACACGGTAGTCGTCTGATGTCACTGCACGGTTTTGTGCTGAGTAGTTCTTTGGAGCACGGAATTTAATAGAGTCGATATCTTCAGCATCTGCGCCACCTGCAGCTACTGAAACAGTATTAATACTGATAGTTCCACCTAGAGAAACGCCAGTGTATGAGAAAGTTCTTGCACCGTTTGCTTTGGCTTTGTTTGTAGAAATATAGTTTAAAAGAACGGTGTTTCCTGACGCTGGTTTATATCCAACGATACCGTCTCCGAAATATACTTCATAAAGACCATCGTCAATCTCTTTTAAGAAGAATGCACGAGTAGTTGGTCCAACTTCAGCGATGTTATCAGCCAAAGTATAGTTAGCGTATGCAGCTGAACCTGGATCTTCTTGAACACGAACTGTTAAAGTAGCGATATCTACATCGGTGTTTGGAATCACATACTTAACACCAGTGCCAGCAGTATATGAGAATGATAGTGGTTTACCTTCAACCAAAGTTACATCGTTGAATGTGTAAACACCAGCAACTGGAGTAGTTGTGATTGCTTCACGAGTGTAGAAAATGTACTCTGCTTGATCAACACGAGTAGAGAATGAAGAGTATGCAGGTAGAGTTAATGAAGATGGGCTACCAGAAACTGAGCTAACGGAAATATCAACGATAGCAGTTGGAGCAGTAGCAGATTCTGGAACATAACCTAGCATCTTAGCTAGAGAAACAACGCTGTTACGCTTACGAGCAGAATCAAGGAACATCTCGTTCACAGCCAAGTTGGTGTAAAGAGCGTTATAGTGAGTATTGTATGCTAGGATGTCTAGTAATACTGATAGAGCAGAACCTTCAAAGTCGTAGTCCGAAAACTCTGACTGTCCTTTTAAAAATGTCTTGAGATTAGACTTAATTCTATCAAAGTCTAATTCTGAAACTACGATTTTCTTGTTGTCCATTTATCGGGTTCTCTCTAATGTTAAGTCTAATGTTAGAGGTCTTTCTGTATTCTTTAGTTTGAAGTAGATGGTAACATATACAGAATTGGTGTCTGGGCTACTGTTAACCTGAACATCAGTTAGCACCACTCTAGGTTCGAAGTTGTTAACCACATCAATAATTGCTCGCTGTAGAGTAACATTGAGCATCGGAGATGCTGGTTCAAATAGTAATGCACGAATCGGAGAACCAATTTCGCTGTGGAATGGTCTCTCAAAGTTTCGTGTTAAAATTAGGTTTTTCAGAGCAGTCTTAACTGCGTTTTCATCGTATCTGCGTGTGACATCCTTCGTCACTGGGTGAGCAGTGAACATGAAGTCGAGATCTGAGTAAACTCTTGTATTTCGTGTCATATTCTTATTTAGGTATTATCCTACAAATGCGGAAGGTGAACCACCAGCGATTGCATCTCCACATGCAATATCGTCTCCGATTCTACAAACTGCCTTACCTTCAAGGAAGAAAGTGGAAGATCCGCTACTTGTTATTCTGGCTTCTGATGGGTGAGTAGTCGTACCACATGTATGGGGTACATACTTAGTCACACCCTTTAATTGGATAGCTGCTCCATTAAAGAACGATTTGGTAGTGTATGGTCCAACTGCTTGAGTTGGAGGAAAACACCCGTGTCCAGTTGAAGGTTTAGCTTCTAATGCTACTGCTGGCATATTAGTCCTTAGCTATGGTTGCAGCAACTGCTGCTTTTAATGCGTTCTTTCCATT
>CAZDRR010000064.1:0-4374 GCA_964507955.1 uncultured Candidatus Saccharibacteria bacterium
GAAACAGCGAGTATCCGTACTCCAACATTTCAGGTTTGGTTGATGAAATCCAGGTTGTCCCAAACTCCGTAGGTGAGTGGGTTGCGAATTCGAAAATTGGACATGGGGCCCCTGCCGAATTGCTGCTCAGTCTGCACCTTGCAGTAATGCGATTGGTGAAGATAGGTTTGTCAGGTTCGTGTTCATATCCTGACAACACATCACCGAGGAGTGCTGGATGAGTTTTGTACACCAGAGCATCCCAGGTCTGTCTGCCATTACTGATGGCAAATTCCTTGGCAAATTGTGCCTGTGTTGAATACAGGGTGAGCTCAGGATCTCCGGTTTCAAGATTGGGGTCAACGACTTCAGTCTTGATTACGCCGAAGTCTTCACCGTGCACATAGCGACGGTTTTGGCTTCCTGCGCTGCGACCAGTGATCGCAGTTGCAAGATAGAGTTTTTCTCCATCTTCTGAGACACCAGCAAAGATGCCTCGTCCAAAGTAGCTGCACTCCTTCAGGGTTTGCCAATTTGTTTTGGTAAGGACCGAAAGGTCCGGATGTATCAAACTGTTCATGATGCGTAATTGTGGGGTTCGAGTTTGTACTTCCGTGCGGGATTGCGCGGAATTCAAAGTAACTTTATAAGATGTAAGGTTTTTGTCAATTTTTTATAAAAAATAATTGACTGAGGGTATGTAAAATTTAAATTATATTTTTTTCTACAAATTTAATAATTTTATTTGCTAATCTAATAGACTCTCCTGGTGTTAGACTTATACCAGTTTCCTTTGCTAACATAATACCGTCTGCACCATCAATAACAATATTTGTAAGATCAAGAACTTCTGCTCTCTGTGGTGTATGTTGATTTACGATACTGTCTAATATTTGTGTTGAAACAATTATCTTTTTATTTGCTTCTTTTGCTTTTTTAACAAAATATTTTTGATAAATTCCTAGTTTTTCAATAGGAACTGCAAGACCTAAATCTCCTCTAGCTACTAATGCTACATCTGTTTCTTCAAGGATTTCATTATAATTTTGATATGCTTTTTCTGTTTCAAGTTTTGATACTGTTGTGAAGTTCAAATTTGGATTAAACTCTTTTACAAGAGATTTTAATTTTTCCAAATACTCTTTGCTATTTACAAAAGAAAAGGCAATCCAATCGGGGTTTATTTTTGATAATTCTTTTATATGTTCAATTGTTTTTGGTGTTATATGGTCTATTTCATCAAGAGCTGTTCCAACGTTTAGTCCTTTAAGTGCAGGAATGTGTCTTTCATTCAGTGCTTTTGCAGAAAAACTATTTTCAGTAATAATTTTTGTAACAAAAAATCCTAACTCACCATCAGCACAGCTTATTTCTTGTCCAACTTTTACTAGAGTGCCAATTTTTGGGTAATCTACTGGTATAAATTTGCTTGGATCTGCAATTGTGTTGCTTGTATCTGATTTAAAAATTATCTCTTGATTTTTCTTTACAAGAAATTCACTTGGCGAAAAATTTCCAAGCCTAATTTTTGCTCCAGGTAGGTCGGCCATTATCTTTACCGTATCTTCAAGATTAAGTTCTTCAATAACCTCCTTTGCCTTTTTTACTTTTTCTTGCATTTCAATAGGGGTACCGTGGGAAAAATTATATCTAAGTACTGTCGCTCCTGCTTCTAATATTTCTTTTATTTTCTCTTTTTCGTAAGAATTTTTTGAAATTGTTGCTACTATAAACATGTTTGCATAGTAACATGTTTAGTTATAATAAAAAGTGAGTTTTTAAGAAATTTGATATACTTCCTCATATATGGAAAAAATATTACAAGTGGGAGTAAAAGCCTTTCTTAAAAATCCCGAAGGTAAATATCTCTTACTTAAACGTTCAACAGAAAGATATGATTTTATCAAACAAAACTGGGATATAGTTGGAGGTAGAATTGATCCTGGAACTCCTTTATTTGAAAACCTTTCGCGAGAAGTTTTTGAAGAGACTCAACTTTCCATTAAAACTCAACCTCAATTAATCTATGTACAAGATGTATTTTTTAAAGAAATTTATCATGTGGTTAGAATTACATATGTTGCGGAAATAGAAGGTGAACCTATTTTGGATACTACCGAAAACACCGAATACAAATGGCTTACCCTTGAAGAAATGAAAGAGCAGGAGGATCTTGATCAATATGTTAAAGAGATTCTTGATAAAGGTTTGATTAAGTAGGTAATTTGGAGTAGTCTTACTTTGGAACTGACACATGTAGTCAGTAGCTCTACACGCGGCTTGATGCGTGGAACTTCACAATCAAATCATCTCATCATGATCACACTCGGAAGTGGTTTTTTAACCAAATACTTCGTGGCAAGCGGAGCGCTTGCTTTTGATGGAAAGGGTTGGATTTGGGAACGTCCGCTTGTATGGCTTGGGCTTTTGAAGCCTGAGTTGTTTGCTGTCGTTATCAAAACTCTGACTCTCAGTCCTCGCAAAGGAAATCTTCGGTGGTGGAAACCTTGGACCTGTGTCTCTCTGATTTCGGGGGGTGCGGTTAACAAGGTTGGTCTCACCAACAAGGGAATGGATCATTGGGAGCGTCATATTGCCCCAAGAATCAATTTCATCAAGTACCACATTGTTGGTTCAATCTTGGGGAACCAAGAAGAACTGGTTGAACTTGCAAAACGATTCAATCATTATGCACTTGTTGCACTTGAGGTGAACTACTCATGCCCGAACACTGGACATTCTATTCCGTATGCAGAAGCGGTTGCTGAGAGTGTTAAGGCAGTTGCAAAAGCTTCAAGACATCCGATTATCGTCAAGGTTTCGGTTGATCAAGATTATGTTGCAATTGCAAAAGCACTTGAAGGCATCGTTGCTGCAATCTCAATCAACAGCGTTCCATACTCTACCGCGTTTCCTGATGGACCGCGTACTCCGTTGTGGAAGTTGGAACAAAAAGTCGGTGGGGGCGGTGGAGGAGTCTCTGGTCGCCCTGCACAAAAACTCAACTGGAAAGCAGTTCAAGAACTCGCACAGCAAACCTCTGTTCCAGTGATTGCTCCAAGCATCATGGAATACGAGGATATGCGTCGTGTGAAAAGAATGGGTGCTGAGGCGGTAAGTTTTGGTACGATTCATCTGCCAACCTTTCCGCTTTGGAATCCATTGAATTGGTTCTCTATCGTCTTGAATCCACTCAAACCAACACGCTTTGTAAGGCGTGAACAATCAGAACAAAAGTAAAATCAAACTAATGTAGAAAAACACAGACCATGCAAGAAATCAGAACTAGGCGGATGCTTGATCCTCATCATCATCTTCGCGAAGGCGAGAATACTATGATGACTCTCATTGAAGCAGCAATACAAGGTGGAGTTGGTGTAATCGGGCCAATGCCAAACACAAAGGCAGGACTTACAACTGCCAAGAGCGTTGACGGCTACATCAATACTGCCCGTTCTCTTGGGAGGGGGAAAATGGACTTTATCCCAATCGGTATGCTCAACGAGCACACTACAGAGGTTGAGCTCTTGCGCTTTGCGGAAGGGCAGGTCCAAAGCCTCAAAGTCTATCCTCTCAATCGTACGACCAAGTCTGAGAACGGCGTCCGTAACTATCACAAGTTGATTGACAGGATTGCCTATGCAGCAGAACTTGGAATCAAGATTCACTTTCATCCAGAGCATCCGCTCATGGATATTGGGAATCGTGATGCCGAGTATCTGTTCGTTCCGATCGTTGACATGTTCATGCAAAACACGGACGCAACAATTATCTGGGAACACGGTACTGATGGGCGTTGCATTCCGTTTTGGGAAGAGTGGGCAAAGACAGGGAGATTCTTTGTTACGCTCACTCCGCATCATCTACTCACTACCGAAGACGAAACCTTCGGTGATGTGCGGTCGGTGTGCAAACCTCCTATCAAGACGGTCTATGATCGCAATGCTTTGCGTGCTCTTGTTGCAAAGGATTACTCGTGGGTGATGGCGGGTTCTGACTGCGCCTATCATCCTCATGGTGACAAGCATGTTGAACGGGGGTGCTGCGCATGTGGTGCTTTCATGGCTCCGTATGTCGTTCCACTCTATGCTCATGCATTGGATGAACTCCTTCAGACCAAGCATGGAGTTGAAGTCTTCGATCGTTTCATCAACATCAATGCATCCAAACTCCATGATATCAATCTTGAAGGCTCTTTGATCCTTCGGCGCGAACCATGGGAGATTCCTCTCCATACCCAGATTGGTCCTGACAAGGCCTGCAACTTCTGGGCGGGGAGGGAGATTCTTTGGAGGAGGATGTGATTCCAATCAAGTCGAAAGTGCGGCGGACAGGTTCCCTGTCCGCCGCCTTTTATTTACACGACCAATCTGCTATAATCGCCTTATTATGACA
>CAZDRR010000065.1:0-4293 GCA_964507955.1 uncultured Candidatus Saccharibacteria bacterium
TGAGCAAAAAGATTGCGGTGGTTTGTTTGTGGTTATTTGCTACGGCTACGATAGTGGGCAAAAGGTAGAACGCAATTGCCACAATGAATAGGACTGCGCTCATCATTGCCATTCCCCCGTACTTGCGCGGTGTAAGTAGTTGCGTGCTTTGTCAAGATCCTTGCGCCAGTCTTGGCCTTCCTTTAGTCCTGCGCGCATGATGTATGCAACCGCCTCGCAAATGTGGTGTTTCTGTACTGCGTCCATTCCGTTTTCTGAGCGTAGTATCTGCTCTTGTACGTCAATGGGTTGGATTGCCATTTGTGCGTAGTGTTTGTCGTGGTTAGCGTACTTTACCGCCATAGAATCCACAAAATCACTCAGTGACATAAACGCCTCTTTCATCATTTTCTTTCCTTTCGTTGTATGTGGTACTCACAAATTGCGCCTATCGTATGCGGTGGCAACATCCACCATAGCCCGCCTTTGTCTTCTCTGCGCTGGCAGGTGGTGCAACACTCTTGGTCATCGTAGCCCTCGCATCGGGTCACATCATTGCTCATTGATTATCTCGCGGACATTGATTTGCAAAAAGCCCTTGCCTGACTTTGGCCTCTTGCTTACGATAAGCTCGTCTACCTGCTCGTCATCGTCCCAAATCTTTGATTTTGAAAACGAATCGAACACACATTTAAGGTAGTTATCGATGTCCCTTTTTCGTTTGTCAGGCGGGTACATTTCCACAATTACTTCTAGTCGGCAGTCACCAAAATACCCCTTGAGTTTGTGCATTTTGGCAATGTTTCGTACTGTTTCTAGGTATTGTCGGCCACGTGCCGAGATGATTTGCCGCCCCTTAAATGATCGCCAATAGCCATTTACAGATGGAGGCCACGGTAGGCATAGATTGATATGCCTCATTTGGGCGCGTGCCTGTAGCTATAGATTCGCGACCCACGCACCACGGCTACCCCTTGGTCGGCCAGCACTGCGATAATGTGACGGATCTCCTGCATGTCCTCCTCGTTGGCGCCGCCCATGTCGTCGTAGATAGACTGGTATGTAGCGCCCTTCTTGGCGTCCCGTAAAATGTTGAAAACCAACACAGGCCAGTTGTACCTGCGCGTGCGCATGGTGCCTCCGCACCTGTCTACATCGATTTGAGCGATTGGTTCCGGTCTCATTGTTTGGCCTCCAAAAAACGTTCGATCCATTGCGCAAACACGCGAATTTCTTCTTGTGCGTGTGCGTCATTGCGTAGCTTGAGGAATGATTCCTTCCAGTCACGGTCAAATCCACCAACCCAAAACTTTGTCATTGCGCCCTGCGGGATTACACGCCTTGCAACCTCCGGCTTTTCCCCTGTCTCGATTAGGTAATCGTACAGAGATAACGCGTCAGAATAAAACGCCTGTGTGGTCTTCGATGCCGTTTCATGTCGATAAAACGTGAACGGTACTTTGCTTCCTTTAACATACCTGCGGGACATTTCGAGGTAAGAAAATGAGCGATGGCGCATCCATTGACGAGCTACGAAAATGGGACACTCGACCAAGAATCCTGTTGCTGGGTAGTCGTTACTCAAACCAGATACGTCAATAGGTTTATCGTGCGGTGTCACTCCCCCCATTGCGCGAATGGAATTGCTTGGCAATGGGCCGTCGTCTAGGATCGCTGGCACAAACTCCAGGCACGACAGATGCCCACGCCGCACAATCTGCTCATACAGCGCATCTGGATTGCGTGCGGCCTCGTTTCCATAGGATAGGCTCGCAATTGTCGCGACCATCTCCCGCGCCTGCTCTGGACTTTCGCGCCCCTGCCATAGGTCAATGGCACGGATGGATCCAACGCGTGCGCCGTCAATGGTGATTTCTTCGGTTTCTGTGAGATAGCGCATTATGCGGCCCTCTGCATTTGGTACCATTCGCGGAATGTGTTTAGGATAAATACCTCCGCTTCTTTGGTGTCCAATGGTGTTTTTGGCGTGTGTGGGAAGTGCCGCATGTCCCCCTTTGGGTACACTACACACATGCGGCCTTTGCTCAGAGAGTCGATGATACTGCCTTGGAAAACGTGCTTCCATCCGAATACGGTGGTTTCGATTTCAAAGGTCGCGAAACAACCACTTTTCCCACTGGTAAAAAACTTGATGCTGTCCATTAGTTAGCCTTTGCGGTTTGCACGCCGTTATCTCCCTGATACTTGCCACGATATGGGGTATCGGTTTCCTCGATGCTGTCGAGTATGAGTTGCACGATACGGTCACCAGCACGCAATTTGATGGCGTGGTATTGGTTATCGTTCCGCAACTCTAGGGTAATTCGCCCCGTGAATCCGGGGTCGATCCATACGGCCAATTGATGCCCAACAAAACACCTCCCAGCCGTGGATTTTAGGCGGATTTCTCCGGTCATCCATGCGGGTAAATTGACCCATTCGTGCGCAAACGCTAGGCACGTTTCCCCAGGTTGCAACACTACCTCATTGCGGTAGGTCTCGACCTGTGGCCCAATGCCATCTCCCGGAATTACCATCCCCCATTTGCGGGTGATGCGATGCCACAAAGAGGGACGCTTTTCCTTGCGGAAAAAGGCCCCCAAAGTGAGGTCAATGCTAGCTGGGTTAACGTGCTCAAACGGCGCTTCAACCGTTTGGTTTTTGATAGCACGCCGTAGTTTTTGTGCATTGAGAATCACTTCAATTTCCTCCACATATCGTTGTGTATATATTCCTCATCGTCCACAAATACCTCAAACTCTCCCGCATCAACCATTCGGCGCATTGCCGCTTGTATCGTTCCGTGGTCGGCTAGTTCGCGGGCAAAAAACCACACGGAAGCAACATCGCCAACCCGTAGCCACTCTGCGCGGTGGCGTATCCACGCCTCTGGAGTCATCGCCCAGATACTTTGGGGGTTCATCTCGCACGCTCAACAAATATGAATATGGCGCAAACAGACAATAGGATAATAGATTGCAATATCAACATTGTCATAATCATGTTCTCCGATCTGTTGATTTCGTTGATTATCAGCTTGTGGCGTAGGTCGTTTAGTCGTTCATTGTGAGATAGCACCTCAAGAAGTTTCTCGTTCATTTTATATCCTTGATGTTGTAGAACGTGACCCCATTCGCTTCTTTTGGCTCTACTGTAACCTGTACAGGACGTCCATCAGCAAGCGCGGCCTCTGCCATCTCTTTAATCGTTGTGGAAAATGTTGTGGCTTCGCTTCCGTCCACAAAAGTTACCAGTGTGTAAGGCTTCTTCGCTTTTGAGATGCGCTGTTCTACGGATTTGATCGCCATAACAGACACCAGCTCATCGGGATTTTCCGCTTGCGCCTTACGCTCTGCCTTGGCCTCTAGGTACGATTTCTGGGCAACATTGCCGTCATCGTCCTCCGGTGCAACGCCAAGGATTGCCATAAGCCCATATCTCCGAGCATACGTGCTCGCACTGGCGATGCCCTGCGGGTCTTGCTTGCCGAGCAATGGCTGTGTGCCCTTGATCCACTCGCCCGACTCATGGGCAAGCATTGTTTCTAGGGTGTCGCCTGCAAATGTCTGGATTACGAAAAGGCCATGTTTGACAAGCGAAGGGAATGTCGCGTTTACCACTGTTTCGAGGTCGGCATATTTTGACCGGAAATGTGGGTTTGTCGATTCTTTTGTCGCTGGGGCAAATTCGCCGCGAGCCTTGCACAATGCGGCTATCAATTGTCCGATGGTTTCAGACTGCATCTTTTTCCCCTTGTAAAAGCATTTCAGCGGAAATCGCATACATAAATCTTGCAGTCGAAAACTTTTTAATAGATATTTTCGCGTGATTTATAGCAGTTTCTGCGTCTAATCCGTCTTTAAGAGTTATTTCCATGCTTTTTGCAAACTGGAAAGCCTCCCAAAGCAAAGCGTCCTTTGATCTTTGGAGATCAAAAATCTGTTTCTCACTTTGCATTTTCAGACTTCCATTGTGCGATACCGATGTTTAGTTGCTCGTTGTACTGAGCATAGGCAATGTTAAAGTCAATGATGCGCCGCGAAAGGACCTTGTGCAAGGTCTCCAAGTAGATCTCGCCATCGAGGAACGCGCTTGCGGTCATCGCAAACGATAGGCTTTCGGACATCATGCGCAAACGCGCCGCCTCAAGGTCGTCAAACTGTTCTTGTGTCATCCTGTGCTCTTTCGGAGATTAGCCCAGCACCGCTAGGCATGAACAAAAGATACCGCATAGCCTTGTCAATTGGCAAGGGGGAAGCGAAAAAAAATCCCACAAGGTAAACCTCGCAGGACTGTGCGCACATCCCCGTGAGT
>CAZDRR010000066.1:0-4226 GCA_964507955.1 uncultured Candidatus Saccharibacteria bacterium
CCTTAAAGGGTTTTGCTATATTAGCAAGACAGGTCTTAAATGTCAAATGTTTTTAAACCTTATTTGATTAAACTTAAATAAATATCATTTGCTTACAAACATAATTTATGAGAGTATACTATTTTGAACCATGAGATCAAAAAAGAAGTCTACATACCGTGGAGGAACCCCAAGAAAACGTCACAAAACACCCTTTGATTCAGGTGAACCACCTAATTGTTATCGAAAGGACTCATGCGAGAAGCTTGATCTCCTACGAGGAACAACACCTGATGGTTGGTGTGGCGAAAAATGAGAGTCTTCCTTGAACCAAAAGGCGGCCCATCACCGGGCCGCCTTTCTCATTTTAAATTATTCTAAAAAATTATTATTTCTTAAATGGGAATCCTAGGTGTTCTAGAAATGCTTCGCACTCTTTTGCTGTTTTTGCTGTTGTAACAAAAGTAATTGAAAGTCCAAATACATCTCGAATATCTTCATCTGATGTTTCTGGGAAAATAGTATGTTCTTTGATACCTAATGAATAGTTTCCAATAGCATCAACTGCTTCTCTTTTTATCCCTCTAAAGTCTCGTGTTCGAGGAAGAGCTACATTGATAAGTCTATCAACAAAATCATTCATCTTTGTACCTCGTAGTGTTACTTGAAAACCAGAAAGTTGTCCTTCTCTAACTTTAAAAGAAGCAATTGATTTTTTTGCAAGTCTTTGAGCTGCTTTTTGTCCTGTGATTTTTGCAAGTCTATCTGCAACAAGTTCCATCTTTTTTTTGTCTCCCTTTGTCTTACCTACCCCTGTTGAAACAACAACCTTAACAAGTTTAGGTGCTTGCATCTTATTTGTATATCCAAAAGTTCCTTTTAGAGTATCAAATGTATTTTGTTGTAATTCTTTTACTGATTTCATATGCATCTTTGTTATTTAATTTCTTGTCCAGACTTTTTTGCTACCCTAACCTTTTTATCACCAACAACTTTATACCCTACTCGTGTTGGTTTATTTTTTGAATCGATAATAGCAATATTTGAAACATGAATAGGCATTGTTTTGTCTACAATCTCACCCTTTTTGTCTGTATTAAAACGATTTCGTGTATGTTTTTTTACAAGATTAACTCCACTTACGATAACTTTAGCTTCTTTTGGAATAGATTTAACAACTTCTCCAGTTTTACCCTTATCTTTTCCTGCTAGCACTATTACTTTGTCTCCTTTTTTAATTTTCATATTGTATTAAATTACTTCAGGGGCCATTGAGGCAATTTTTTGATATCCCATTTCTGATAATTCTCGTGGAACTGGACCGAACACTCGGTTTGCAACTGGTTCACCTTTTGTTTTATCAACAATAACTACTGCATTTTCATCAAATCTAATATATGATCCATCTTTTCGTTTAAATGCTCGTTTTTGTCTTACTACAATTCCATGGAGAACATCTTTTCGTTTAATGTTTTTTCGAGGTTCTGCTTTTTGTACAGCAAGAACTACCTTATCACCAATTTGTGCATATCTTCTCTTTGAACCGCCAAGTATCTTAAATACTCGTCCAATTTTGGCTCCGCAGTTATCTGTTATTGAAACTATTGTTTGTGGTTGAATCATATGCCTAAATGTTATTTAACTACAATAAAGTGTTTATCCTTAGAAATAGGTTTTGTTTCACTTATTGAAACAGTATCACCTATTTTGCATGTATTTCCCTTATCGTGAGCTTTATATTTTTTGTGAAGTTTTACAAACTTTTGGTACTTAGGATGTTTAAAATATCGAGTTACTTCAACTACTACTGTATCTTGCATTTTATCTGAAACAACTACCCCCTTGAGTACTTTTCCTTTTGTATTCTTTTGTTCTGTTTTTGTTTTCATATTATTTTGTTGCTTTTAGAACAGTTAATATTTGAGCAATCTCTCTTTTAAGTGTTCGTACTTCTGTTGTTTTTTTAGATCGACTTCCTGAAACAGAGAATCTGATATTCAAAAGCTTTTCTCTTTTTTCTGTAAGAGCTTTTTGTAGGTCTTGTGTATTCATCTTTTGAAAATCTTTACTCATGTTATTGGTTGTTATACTTTACACAAATTTTAATCTCGCGCAACTACTTTTGTTTTTACAGGAAGCTTTGTTCCGGCCTTTCGAAGTGCTTCTCGTGCAACCTCTTCTGTAACTCCGTCTACCTCAAAAATAATTCTTCCTGGGAATATTTCACATACAAAGTGTTGTGGATCTCCTTTACCCTTACCCATCTTTACTTCTGCTGGTTTTTTTGTAACAGGTCTATCTGGGAAAATTCTAATCCATGCTCGGCCTGTTTTACCAAGATGTCGTGACATTGCTCGTCGAGCAGCCTCAATCTGATTTGAAGCAATTCGATGATATGTAGTAGCTTTAAGACCAAACTGACCGAAAGATACGGTAGCTCCCTTTTCTTTTGCCTTCACCATCTTTGTTGGATGGATTCGCGCAGTTTGCCATTTTCTGTGTTTTACTTTCTTTGGAATTAACATAAGCCTTTATTTATTAAATACTTCACCTCGGTAAATCCACACTTTAATACCAAGATCTCCTTGTGGGATTGAAGCTCGTACTCGAGCAAAATCAATATCTGCTCTTAAAGTTTGAAGTGGAATTTGACCTTTTTTAAGTTCTTCTGTTCGCGCCATATCTGCACCGTTTAGACGACCACCAATTCTGATTCGTACTCCTTGTACATCTCGATTAGCCATCACTTTCTCAATTGTTTGTTTTAGTACCCGTCTAAAAGGCATTCTTTTTTGAAGTGCATCTCGCACCATAAGACCTACGAGTTTAGCATTTGATTCTGGAGATCTAATTTCATCAACTTCAACTTTTGTTTCAATTTCTTTATCAAAAATCTTGTTTTTGATCATGAAAGATTTTAGTTCTTTCTTGAGCTTATCCATTCCTTCACCGTTTCGTCCAATAATCATTCCTGGTCGTGAAGTTTTGATAATAATTCTAATAGCATGCTTTGATCGTTCAATTTCAATATCTGCAACATAAAAATCAAGAAGTTTTTTTTCTAGATATTGTCTAATAAGCACATCCCCTTTAAGAAATTCTCTATATTTTTTATCAACACCAAACCATCGTGACTTCCAGTCTCGTAGTATTCCTAGTCGGTGTGAATATGGGTGTACTGTGTGTGACATAAAATTATTCTGATTTTTTAGTTATTTTTTTTGTAACTTTTTTAGTTGACTTTGGTGCTTCTATTACTGATTCTGACTTTGCAGCTTTTTTAGCTTCTTTTTTTGAAAGTTTACCTTCTCCAAGAACAATTTTTACATGGCTTGATCGTTTTTTGATTGCATGAGCCATACCTCTCCATTTTGGCATCCATCTATGTGCAACAGTACCTTTTTGTACTGAAATTTCTTTAACTACAAGAGTATCTAGAGATTCTCCATTTGCTTTTGCATTTGCAATTGCACTATCAAGAAGTTTCTTAATAGGAAGTGCGGCTCGCTTTGGCATAAAATCCAAAACAACTTGAGCGTCTTTAATCTTTTTACCTCGAACTGTGTCCGCAACAAGTCGAACTTTTCGTGGAGATTGTCTGTAATTTTTAAGAAATGCTGTTGCCATAGTTTAGTATTATTTTTTAGCTGCTGGAGCTGTTTTTGCTGCTTTTGCTGCTGCAATTTCTGCTTGTTTTTTGGCTTGATCAAGTTCTTTTTGCATTTTACCTCCGTGTCGTACGAATTTCTTTGTAGGAGAAAATTCACCAAGTCGGTGACCTACCATTTCTTCCGTAACGAGCACTGGTGTATGAACCTTACCATTATGTACTCCGAAGGTAAAACCTACCATCTCAGGTGAAATTTGAGCGCTTCGTGCCCATGTATTAATTACACCAGCTTCAAGTGGCTTCTTACCCTCAATTTTTTTGAGGAGTTTTTCATCTATATATGGTCCTTTTTTAATTGATCTTGTCATAAAATAAGTTGAGAAAATGAAAAGCCCAAAGTCATTAGGCTTGCAAAGATATTATCAGATATAGATTTTAAGTCAAGGATTTTAACCCCCTTTGCACGCAGTAAAATATAACTTTTTTGAAGCGGTACCCTTTTTTAAATTTCCCCCTTCAAAAAAGTTATATTTTACTAGCGTTAAAGGAACCCCTTACAAAGGAGATATTTTAAGGAAAAGTTTTGTCGACCTTCACTTACAGAACATAAAAGCGCACCCTTCGGGTGCGCTTTTAT
>CAZDRR010000067.1:0-2558 GCA_964507955.1 uncultured Candidatus Saccharibacteria bacterium
TACCATTAGACGATCGGGCAATATTTACTTTTACACAAAAGTAAGTTCTCTATTTATATCAGATTTTTGAGTTTTTTCAATATAGAGGCGGGGCGGACTACATAAGCCAACATAAGACAGCTCGTCCGCCCCGCCTCACCAAACACTTACACATCGCTTCTCACACCCACTCCGCTTCCAAGCCAATCAATAAGCTTTTGTGTATCTTCAGCAGAAGAAAAAGAATCATGAACAATAACAACAAATGTCTTACCTTTGAGTGCACCATCTTGAACCTCAATAAATGTAATCATTTCTTTTTGATCTCCACTCACAAATCCTCCTTTGTATCCAGAGATCTTTTTGAGTGGATGAATTGCAGATATAGTAAATGTATCTTTTGTATATCCTTCAAGCGAAAGTAATTTAATAAGATATGGTTTGTATGTATATACATACTGCAATAATTTGAATGTGTCCTCCAGAGATGAGACCGTTGAAGTTGCATCACCATTTGTATCTTTGTACAAGGTAGCACTCATACCAAGTGATTGTGCTCTTGTATTCATATCAATAAGATATTGTGCTTTGTTTTTTTGTTCAGACAAAACAGTTCCAGCATCATTACTATCTCCAAGCAATAGTGCATACAAAACATCTGCAACCTTAACAATATCTTGATTTAATATTGCATCTTGATATTGATTGAGTGTCTCAAGAGAAATAAGTCCTGTCATAAGCTTTGCAAAAGAGCCAATAGGAACTTGTTCTTGTGAACGGGATGAACCAACAACTTCACCTGTCTCTACATCTACAACAGCAAACTTAGACTGTATCTCTGGAACATCTTTTTCTACTTTATATTTAAAGTCACCTTGTGCGAGAGGTTCTTTTTTGTTTGAAGTTGTCACAATCAATTGAGTACTCTTATCAGAAAAAGCAAATATCTTCTCTGCATCTGGTGTATTAAGTCTAATACATCCACCCGAATATCCTTCCGCAACAGGCATTCCACCTTCATAGTATGGCCAACCATGAATAAAATAATTTCCAAAAAAATGCATTGAGTACGGCATCCACACATGTCCAATAGATGAAAAATGATTTTCTTTTTTGTAATTCATCTTAAACATTCCAAGTGGTGTCTGCCAAGCAGTTCCCTCTCGTCCAATAGACTTAATCGGATATTGTTCTTTGAGTTCGCCATTTTCATACAAACTAATATTCATTGAACCTAGATCCGCATAGATAACTTTTGTTGTAGTTGAGATAGATTGATCTACAGATGAAATAATATATTGATTTGGATTTGGTTTAAATTTTTCTACAACATCTTGAATTACAGTTACAGGATTATGTGTCTTAGGATAAAAAAATGCTTTTGCAAAGATATATGGAAGTTGTGGAGCAATATACAAAAACCCAAGTGCAACAAGCACTCCGACAGCTCCCCCTACAAATACTGATATCAAAAATCTCTTCACAAAAATTATGCAGTTAATTCAAATAATACAAGTTCAAGTGGAACAGAAGAAGTGTATGTTTTTCCAATAAGACCTTGTGCTTCAAGTAATGCTTTAAGTGTTGAAGAAGAGATAGAAGAATTTTGCTTTGCTAAATTAGAAACAAAATTCATGTCAGACTCAGTCATACTTTCTGCAAAATCTTTTTGCATAGATGGAACATACCTAAGCAATAGTATTGCTCTTATTTTTTGAATAATCATTGTTAAAAAGATATTCATATCAATATTTTGATTTGATGCAGTAGAAATTGCCGTGATACCTTTTTCTATATCTTTTTCACAAATAGATTCAATTACTTGATTTACTAACTCTGCCTTTGGTGCTCCGGTTATTTTTTCAACTTCTTCTACAGTTATCTTTTTATCAACTGATGCATGAATTACTTTTTGTAACATTCCGTGAGTATCTCTAAATGATCCGTCTCCAAGAAGTGCAATTATATCTGCTGCCGATGGTTCAAGTGTTACACCTTCTGCTTTTGCTGTCTTAGTAACCATCTGCTTAAGAAGTGATTGTGTTGGTTTTTTGAATGTATATACTTCACATCTAGAAATAATTGTTTCAGGAACCTTATGCATTTCAGTTGTTGCAAGAATAAAAATTACATGTGCAGGCGGTTCCTCAAGAGTCTTAAGAAGTGCATTAAATGCAGACTTAGAAAGCATATGTACTTCATCAAGAATATATACTTTGTATTTTGAATGAAATGGAAGAATATGTACTGCATCATTAAGAGAACGGATGTCATCTACACTTGTATTTGATGCTGCATCTATTTCGTATAAATCATTTTCATGAGTTCCAATTTCTTTTGCAAAAATTCGTGCAACTGATGTCTTACCTGTTCCTCTTCCACCAAAAAATAAATATGCATGCCCAATGTTTCCAAGCTTAATTGATTCTTTGAGAATATCTGTTACGTGTTCTTGTCCAAGTACATCCTTAAATGTATGTGGTCTGTATTTTGTATATAGAGTTTTGTGTTCTGACATGCACCTAGTATATCAGATTTGAAATGTGGATAAAGTTTGACAAATTATAAGAGAGTACTAA
>CAZDRR010000067.1:2658-4068 GCA_964507955.1 uncultured Candidatus Saccharibacteria bacterium
CCACGGCGTTCAACCTTATCCTCATCCCTCTGGGAAATGGAAATGTGTTGAACGCCGTGCTTTTTTATATAAAAAGAAAAATCGCACCCCGCTTGCCGACAATTGAAACCTGTCAAAACATGGATGCGATTTTTTTGGACTACACACTCGTGAGTCCAAACAAAGAAAGAGCAAGTGCACCCGCACGCAAGACTGTCCTCTTGGAAGAATCACACACAGCCTTGATGGTGTGCCAAGTGGTATGCGTGCGGGTGCGGTGTCCCGATGTACCAGCGGGGTTTCCCCCTCCTTACACATCCAGAACACTATACCACACAAAAACTATTTTTCAATATAAAGAGAAAGGACCCAGGAGCAAGCTCGACTGGGTCCTTCACGCTAACAGGCAACAACACACTATGGAAATGGTTGGATGGTTGCGGCTTTTGAAAGCCGTTTGATGTCCGGGGGAACATCATAGGGTGAACAGCTTGAGGATCCGAAGATCGACTCAGCCGCAACCATCTTTCTCCTGGGGGAAGCGTTGGTGAGACAGGACACTGCGGAAGGCTGTGTCGGGGGGTCAGGGGGGGACTGCTAGGGGGAGAAGCCTTTCAAGCAGTGTCCTGTCTCGTGGGGGAAAGTGAAGATCGTTACAGTGAATAGTATAGCATATCCTAAGATATTGTCAAGTATCTATACCCTATTTATTATAAAAGCCTTAATTAAAGCCTCTATTTCACTACCTGTATGAGCTTCCATAAGTTCTGCTCGTAGTTCTTTTGCACCCTCAAATCCGTGAATGTATGCTTTGTAATGTTTCTTCATAAGAGCGAAGTTTTTGTGAGAAAGATGCTTTTCAAATAGATATGTATGCTCCACAAGTGCTGTTAACCTGTCTTTTAACTCTACTTTTTTACCACTTTCTGACTTTGCATCAAAAAACCACGGATTCCCAAATATCCCTCTTCCGACCATCACCCCATCACAACCTGTCTCTTGTACTTTTTTATGTGCATCTTCAAGACTAACCACATCCCCATTTCCAAAGATAAGTGTTTCTGATTTTAATTTATTTCTAAGTTCAACTGCATCTTTAACACGGTTCCATCTTGCAGGAACTTTGGACATCTCCTTTCGTGTTCGTGCATGAATTGTTAATACTGCCGGCTTTGATTTAAGGATATGTGTCACCCACTCTTCCATTATGTCTGAATTAAATCCAAGACGAGTCTTGACCGAAACAGGTATAGGATCTTTTTTCATTTCTTTACACGCTCTCTTAATACCCTTCTTAACTGCTTCTATCAGTAAAGTTGCTCGCTTAGGTTCTTTAATTAAAAATGATCCTGCCTTTTGTCTTTGAATCGCTTTATCAGGACACCCCATATTAATATCAATTCCATCAAATCCAGCTTTTGTAACTTGATA
>CAZDRR010000068.1:0-4067 GCA_964507955.1 uncultured Candidatus Saccharibacteria bacterium
GATTATCAAAATGCATATGAACTCTCAAAAGAAATTTCAAAACTTGGTTACGCAATTGTAACCGGTGGAGGTCCCGGAATCATGGAAGCTGCAAACAAGGGCGCCAATGAGATCGATGGAATGTCATTTGGACTCACGATTAAACTCCCTCAGGAACAAATTACTAATCCTTACCTTAGTAAAGAAATAAACTTTCAATACTTTTTCACAAGAAAAGTATCTCTCACATATGCAGCTGAAGCATACATCTACTTCCCAGGAGGATTTGGAACATTGGATGAATTATTTGAAATATTGACTCTTATACAAACAAATAAGATAGAACGAGTGCCTGTTATTCTTTTCGGCTCTTATTTTTGGCAACCTCTTGAACACTTTATAAATAAATTTATGCTTGAAAATGGAAAAATAGACTCTCAAGATATTCATCTTTTCAAAATAACAGATTCAATAGAAGAAGCACTTAATATAGTAAAGAACGCACCAATCAGAAACGCACATTAAATCTTGTGTAGATTATTTATTTGTTCATTCATTTTTTGTCTCAAAAGATCCGGCTTTTGAACTCCTTTGACAATGAAATTAGTTAAGCTTCCAGCACTTTGGATTTCGAGATCTCCATAATCTAACAGAGAAGCAATGATTCCTTCTGTTTTCGAAGAAATATCTTGAACTTTTGATAATTGAACTGTCGAAATTTCTCTGTGCCAAAGTCCAATCTGATCAATATCCATAATATGCAGGTTAGTAACAATAAGTACATCAAGAAAATGATTTGTCCATACAATAAAAGCAATATTCCATGCAATAAAAAACCATCCAATTAAAACTATCATAGAGAAAATTGCTGGATTCCCTATTATTTTTAAGGAATCAGCTAAAGAAATAAATAATGAAGAAAAAAAGAAAGGGATTAAAAGTGAAAAAAGTAACCCTAATGTTTTAAGAACAGGAATAAACCAATGTCGTCTTGCAATAATAATAACATATTCATTTTGTTCTAATTTAAATGCCATATCCAAATATATATAAAGCAATAAAAAACAGCATGATTAAAAGTGTGGCAGTAGAAACAAAAAAATAAAGACCCTTCATTATTCTTTTAATTTGAATATTAAAAGAATAATAGTTCCAATGATGTACCAAAGTAACTCCAAAATAGATATAGATAATCAAGAATGCTATAAAGACTATTAGTAATACAGGTTCTATAACAGACATAGTTATCTCTTGATTCATAAAATAATTATAACAATTTACTTTTCAAAAGCTAACAACTTAAAATATTAACTGTTAGCTTTTAGAAAAATCTGTTAAAATCTACAATATGAAACTTTCAACTGACAATTACAAAGGGGTAAGAGACTTTTATCCTGAGGATTATAAAATCCTTGAATATATTTTTAATACATGGAAGTCTGTACTTCTAAAATACGGTTACGAACAATATGATGCCAGCCCCCTTGAATATGCAGAAATTTATAAACAAAAATCAGGAGAAGAAATCGTAAATGAACAAACATATACTTTTACAGATAAGGGGGGTAGAGAGATCAGTCTCAGACCAGAAATGACGCCTACTGTTGCACGATTGGTTGCACGCAAACACAGAGAATTGAGTTACCCTCTTAGATGGTTTTCTATCCCTAATGTTTTTAGATATGAACGCCCTCAAAAAGGTCGCCTTCGAGAGCATTGGCAACTCAATGTTGATATGTTTGGACTAGATTCGATATATGGAGATGCAGAACTCATCAAGATTGCATGTGATATTCTAACAACCTTTGGACTTACAGATAGTCAATTTGTTATCAAAATCAATAACAGAAAAATGCTTAATGCTTTTTTTGAAAACACTTCCCTATCTGATGAACAAAAACATGCCGTAATCAAATTACTAGATAGAAAAAATAAAGTTACAAATTTTGATGAACAGCTTAGAGAGATAGCTGGAAAAAATTTTAAATTTGAACCAAAAATGGACGAAGAGACTGCGGCAGTTATTGATTTACTAAAAAAACAAGGTATTTCAAATATAGAATTTGATCCATATATGGTAAGAGGTTTTGATTACTATAATGGAATAATTTTTGAAATATTTGATACAAGCCCAGCAAACAATCGTTCAATATTTGGCGGTGGACGATACGACAATCTTACACAGATATTTTCAAATGACAGCGTACCTGCGTGCGGATTTGGTATGGGAGATGTAACTCTTCGAGATGTTCTAGAAACATACGATCTGCTTCCAACATTTGAAGATACTGTTGATGTATACATCGCTCCCTTACATCAAAACTTTATCGAAGAATCAATGATTCTTGCTGATGATTTACGAAAAACAGGAATCAAAGTACTCGTAGATTATTCAAGCCGAAAGGTTGGAGATCAAATCAAAAAAGCGCTTTCTAAGAAAGTAAAGTTTTTTGCTGCGATTGGAGATGATGAAATTTATTCTAAAAAACTTTTACTCAAAAACTTATCAACAAAGAAAGAAAAAAAACTTAAATTTAAGGATATTTCTAAATTTGTAAAAAAGAATTCATAAGATACAATAGGTATCTATGAAAATACTTACATTCGATATTGAAACAACAAATACATTTGATGAGGTCGGTTCACCTAATCCAGAAGATCTTGATCTTGCTGTAATCTGTGTACATGATAGTGATACAAACGAAACAACACATTACTTCAAAGAAGATTTAAACAAGCTCTGGCCTATTATAGAGTCGTCAGACATGCTTGTAACATTTAACGGAGATCATTTTGATATTCCCCTCTTGAATAAATACTATGCTGGTGACCTTACGCAAATAAAATCTCTTGACCTTCTTGTTGAAATTAAAAAATCTCTTGGACGAAGAATTAAGCTTGATGATATTGCCTCAGCAACTCTTGGAGAATCTAAATCAGCAGATGGACTTCAATCTATTATTTGGTGGAGACAAGGTAAAATTGATGATGTTGTTTCATACTGTAAACAAGATGTTGCAGTAACACGAAAGGTATATGATTTTGCAATGCAAAATGGCTTTCTTCTTTATGAAAAAAATGGTACAAAAGAAAAAATTATGATCGATACTTCTACCTGGGAACAAGTGGCTGAAAATAATCTTGCTCCAACATTAGGGTTTTAAACAAAAAAACTGAAAAGTAAAATTGCTAATAATATTCGATAGACTACAAACACTTTAAAAGTATTTGTTTTCAAATATTTCAAAAGAAAATCAATTGCTATCCACCCGAATATAAAAGCAGAAACAAAACCAGATATAAGTACAACAAAACCACCAGATACAAGCAGTGGATTCTCTATAATATGAATTAATTGAAGAAGTCCTGAGCCTGTAATTATCGGGATAGATAAAAGAAAACTAAAACGAACAGCTTCCTCTTTTGTTAATCCCAAGAAATATCCACCTGAAATTGTCATGCCT
The DNA here is from genome assembly GCA_964507955.1 of uncultured Candidatus Saccharibacteria bacterium. GTDB lineage: Bacteria > Patescibacteriota > Minisyncoccia > Phycocordibacterales > JAACPR01 > JAULZV01. Next base: position 3,444 of record CAZDRR010000068.1, read on the forward strand.
GATCTAGACATTCCTGGTAATAATGCGAAAGATTGAAAAATTCCAATAATAAAACTTGAAAATAATGTAAGATGCTCCTTCTTTTTTCTCTTTTGGAAAGAATAATCTGCAAACCACATTATCAAAGAACCAAGAATTAGAGTTCCAGAAACAATGCTTGTACTCCGGAATACTGTATCCATTAATTCACTTAGAAATAATCCAAGTATAAGTGCAGGAAGTGTTCCAATAATAAGATATAATGTAAGTCTATTTTTTGAAGAATCTTTAAATCCGGTAAAAATATTCTTTATTAAATCAAAAATATCTCTTCTAAAATAAATAAGTACAGCACATGCAGTTGCAAGCTGAAGTACAGCATCAAAAGCAAGTCCTCCCTCTTGACTGATACCTAAAATATCTCGTGCAATAATAAGGTGTCCGGAAGACGATATAGGTAAAAACTCAGTTATTCCTTGAATTATACCTAATACAATTGAATCAATTATTGAAAACATATATAATATACCCATTACTATAACATAAAATAATTGTCATGAATAAAGTTTTTATTCCAATTTCAATTGTTGTTTCGGGATTAATTATTGCAGGAGCAATCTATCTCACAACAAAACAACAACAACC
>CAZDRR010000069.1:0-3996 GCA_964507955.1 uncultured Candidatus Saccharibacteria bacterium
TCTTGAATTATTTTTTCTGAATGACTATCAAGTGATGCTGTTGCTTCATCAAAAATTAATATCGCAGGTCTCTTAAGCATCATACGAGCAATTGCAAGACGTTGCTTTTCTCCCCCAGAAAGTTTTACTCCTCGTTCACCCACCATTGTGTCGTACCCTTTTGGAAGATTTTCTATAAACTCATGAATGTTTGCAATCTTTGTTGCCTCTATAACTTCTTCTTTTGTAGCACTCGGTCTTCCATATAAGATATTGTTGTAAATCGTATCGTTAAATAAAAGTGTATCTTGAGCAACAATACCAATATGTTCTCGAAGTGACTTTTGTTTTAAATCACGAACATCAACCCCATCAACAAGAACAGACCCTTCCAAAGGATCATATAAACGAAGTATTAATTTTGAAATTGTAGATTTACCAGAACCAGAATATCCCACAAGTGCAGTGCTCTTTTTTTCTTCAAAAACAAGATTGATGTCTTTAAGAATTATTCTTGAATTCTTGTGTTCTTCTTCAGAAACAGCTTCATCTGATAGTGTATCTTTTCCGTATCCAAATGTTACATTTTTAAATTCAATTTTTCCGTTTGTACTTGTCATCTCTCGTGCATCAGACTTGTCACTTACTGTATTTTTTACATCCATCAATGCAAACATGGCATCTGCATCAGCAATTCCTTCTTTGATTCTTAAATACATAAATCCCAAGAATGAGAGCGGTACAGAAATTCTACTAATATATGTAGTAATAAGCACAAAGTCTCCGATCGTACCTGAACCACTCAAATATTGATTTGCAGCTAAGAAAAGCAAGATGGTAGTTCCAACAGCAATAATTAAACCTTGTCCCATGTTTAAATTAGCTCCAGTCTTGGTAGAAAGAATATCTGATGCAACCCAATCAGCCATTTTTTCTCCATACTTCTTATGAACATATTCTTCATTATTGAAATACTTCACATTTTCATAGTTCATTAATGCATCAATGGATTGTGACGCTGCAGCATCATCTAATTCATTTGTTCTCAGTAAAATCTTTTGACGACGATTTGCAGCCCATACAGTAAAAGCAAAATATGAAATGATAAAACCAAGCATCGTATAACTAAAAGAAATAGGAAATAAATATAAGAAAACAGAAATGATTAATGCAATCTCAACAAATGTTGGAAGGACAGTTCCTGCAATAAAAAAGAGCATTGTCTCTAAACCATTTGCACCTCGTGTAATTTTTCTTGATACACCACCTGTTGCACGATTAGTATGAAAGTCCATTGAAAGACTCAGGAGATGCTTAAAAACATCTAATGCAATAAGTCTCTTTATATTTGTTTCTGCTTTTGCAAAGATATATGTCTTCACCCCTTCAATCAAATCAGAACCCCATCGCAAAACAAAAAACAATGCAATGAGTATCCCAAGCAATGTAAGATTAACAGTTGTTGAATCATTTGATGCAAGCGTATCAACCAATGACTTAATTATATATGGGTCAGCAACAGACAGAACCCGAGCAAAAACAAGTAAAAAAATAGAGATTATGATTCTCCATTTAAATAGAAAAAGGTATGGAAGTAGATGTTTAAATACAGATGTTTTTGAATGGGTTTTGGTTGTCATAAAGTATGGGTTAAGTATATCAAAACAGAAAGCTAGTAAATTGAATACAAACTATACCTTATATTGTAATATAGACAAACTGTTTTAAATATTAAAAATACATCTTATACCAATCCAATCCATATATATCTTGAATAAGAACTCGCTCCCCTTGATTCCATGTTCTGTTTTTTTCTACCCCTAATATCTGTAAAGCTTCTTGTATATGTTCCAAACTCTTTCCTTCTACTTCAAGATATGCGGGCATTCCAGGATAGGTATCAATATCAAATTGCCAATCATTGTACACATAAGACACTCTATCTTTTTCTTGATGAGCGTATTTTTCAAGATTTAATTCTTCAAACAAATCCTCTAACTTATCTGATTCATCTATTAAAAAATTTATTTCTTTATGCTTTCGAATAATTCCCTCTAGGTTTGATTTTGCTTTCCATGTAACTTCATTTTTTCCTTCACTATTTGATCTGATTCTCAAAAACCAAGGATCCTCTCCTTCTTGAATTCCTTTTATTCTAAACCAATCAACAACAAGTCGTGTATCTTGAATCTTTTGTGCACCAAGTTCTTCTAATCTCTTTTGTAAATTATTACTATCAATATCAAGTACTTTAACTTCTATTTCTTGTGCCATAATAAGAGAAGTATACCAGACTAGAAAGTTAGTATTAATTTACTATCAGTTCAAGTGTTGAAAGTGTATATGTGCCATGAAGTGTATCGCATGAGACAAGTATAGAGTATGTTCCACTTTGAACACTGTTTGTTGTAGAAACAACACCAGTATTATTATCAATCGTTATATTTGCATAACTACCAGAGTCACCTCCACTAATTGAAACAATAGAGCAAGAATTATAATACCCGAAGACAGGAGTACTTGATTCTCCGGCAGCAATTGTTTGTGTTGAGTCATCGTATGGTGAAGCATTGAAAGTTAAAAGTCTATACGGATTATTTACCCCAATTGATTTCCAAACTGTATTTATACCAGTAAGAACTGATGAAGCATTTGTATCACTCCAACCAGAACCACTATTGTTTGCCTCAGAATAATTATTTACACCATCAGAAGATGAACCAGCCAGAATACCCTTACCATTACCTACAGCAGAGCCTGATGTGTAAGAATTAACAACTGTAGGATTATCATATAATTCGGCAAATATTCCTCCGGCGTCACCGTTAATTAGCCCTGTCGTATATGTGTTTTGTGCAACAGAATCCAGAGACGCTGCACCAAATATTCCCCCTGCAGCAGGTCCAATTACACCGAAAGAATGTGAGTCTTGTACTACCACACTGTCTGAATAAGCACCCACGATACCTCCTGCGCTCGTTGCAATACTTCCAGTAGCAAAACAATCTGAAATCGTTATATTAGAAGAATTTGATCCTACAATACCCCCTGAACTTTCAGAGATAGACCCGTTACTTCCACACATACTAATTACATTATTTGTAGCACCTGCACCAAAGTATGATTGTGCAAGCCATCCGCCACCTGACGCAAGAGTACTGTCTACCGCATTTACAAATACATTTGAAATCGTTATGTTATTGTATCCCGATGAACCAATAGAACCATTTTGGATAAATCCAGGATAATTAGTAACCCCGTCTACCGTAATAATAGTTGGCCCCTCCTTGCCGGTTTCACCTTGAATTACAATATTATCAGAACCAATAATCAGATAACTGTTCGCATTAGTTATAGTAAAGTCTCCAACAAGATGTATTGTTACAGTACCTCCTCCAACATTTGTAATTGTAGGCAAAAGACTTGAATCCCACTCTGAACCAGGAATAAGATATTCAAAATTACTTCCGTTTTGGCGCAGATAAATATCTATTGTTGTGCCGAGGCTTGCTCCGACCGAAGTATTAATCGCAGCAGGACTAAAGCTTACAGTACAAGGAGTTGTAATAAGTCCTGTACTGTATGTTGCATGCACCCAAGATCCTGTAGGACATGTCCCTCCTATAGTACCCATTCCATAACTACTACCAGCACCAACCGTAAACGTTTGTTTTGATCCATATGCAACAGTTTGTTCACCAACTGGCGTAATATCACCACTAAGTGTTACTGTATATGTATTTATTTCAGAAGAAAAAACAACAGTACATGAACTTGTAATTGCACCAGTAGTATATGTAGAACCAGACCATGAACCAGCAGGACATGTACCTGTTACAGATGATGAAACAGTATATCCATCATCGGCTGTAACGGTAAATGATTGTGATGCACCTCTTGAAACAGTTTGCTCACCGTTTGGTGAAATAGATACTGTATCACTTCCACTTGCAGTCACTGTATATGAAGATGCAGAAGAACCACCTGATCTTCCACCGCTTTTTTTACGAATGATTG
>CAZDRR010000070.1:0-3994 GCA_964507955.1 uncultured Candidatus Saccharibacteria bacterium
TGTCTTTTATACACATATCCACAGAGTTATCCCCAATTTTGTTGATAAATAAAGTGAATAAAAAAAGTCAAAGTCATTTAAGGGCAAAATAATAAGTTTTGTATAATAAGGGACTGTAAAGGCCTTCTTGATATTTAAGAGTCTTTGATTTAGTATAAAAGGGTTGCGAGTATAGTTTAGTGGTAGAATGTATCCTTGCCAAGGATAAGATGGGGGTTCGATTCCCCCTACCCGCACACACTGTAAGTAATCTAGCGTTGAGCAATACGGAGTATTGCGTATAGGGGAATCGAAAGCCGGAGCCGGGGTACCTTGTGTCTTCCGAGTGACTAACGAGGAAGACCTGGGTCGGCGAGGTGGGGTCGCAGGTCAAAAATCAAGGAGCAAAGCGACTATGATTTTATGAACCTGTGACCGATTCAACCTGTTTTATTAAAATTATAGAGGCATTCGTCCCGCAGTTACTAAGTTCAGATTTCGTGTTTCACACTCATCTTCACTAAGTACTGCTGGACGCGGCTCGGCCACGACTTCTTCACTTCGTTACGAAGTCGGCTTCGCGGCCTCCGCCGTTCGAATCCCTTTCGACCACTAAAACAGTAAGACCCCGATGCATTCGCATCGAGGCCTAACTGTTTTATGTGCTCTCGGAGGGATTCGAACCCCCAATAACGGTTCCGAAGACCGTCGTGATATCCATTTCACCACGAGAGCATTACTTGGTATACTTAGTTTGACTAAGTGATTACCATTCTATACAAAAATGTCAAAAAGTCCAATTTTATTGCAAATACCAGAAGTTGTTACACGAGTAACACAACAAATCGAGCTAGCCGGCTTTGAAGCTTTTCTTGTTGGTGGATGTGTGCGAGACCATTTTATGGGTCTTATACCTAAAGATTATGACATTACTACTAATGCAACTCCTGAACAAATCATTGCTATTTTTGGGGAAGATCAGACTTTTTATGATAATGCGTTTGGTACAGTGGGTGTAAAAACGGATTCAGAAGAAAGTTATTTAAAAATAATAGAAGTTACACCATACCGATTAGAATCAGGGTATTCAGATAATAGGCACCCTGATGAAGTGCGATTTAGCCAAAAGATTGAGGATGATCTCTCTCGAAGAGACTTCACAATCAATGCTATCGCCTATTCTCCTTCTAAAGGACAATTCATAGATTTATTTGAGGGTATAAAGGACATTCAAGAAAAACGTATAAAAACAGTAGGAAATCCAGATATACGATTTAAAGAGGATGCTTTGAGACTTCTTCGGGCTATAAGATTTGCTGCTCAGCTTGGTTTTGCAATAGAAACAGAAACATTTAACTCTATCTTTGTTAATCATGAAACACTTACAAATGTTTCACGTGAAAGAATTAGAGATGAATTTACTAAGCTTATAAATTCAAAGAACCCTTCTGTTGGAATATTTCTTTTGCTTCAATCCAAACTTCTGCGGTTTATATCAAAAGATTTAGTTAAAGCTGTCGATGTTTCTCAAAATAAAGGTGCTCATAAATATGATGTATTTGAACATTTGGTAAGATCACTTCAATATGCTGCAGATCAAAATTTTTCATTTGAAGTCAGAATGGCTGCACTATTTCATGATATCGCAAAACCAAATACCAAAAGAGAATCAAATGGAAAAACAACATTTTTTGGACATGAAGTTGTTGGAGAACGTGTTACACGAATAACATTAGAAGAATTAAAGTTTTCACGTGAAACAATTGATTATATTTCTATGCTTGTGCGATGGCATATGTTCTTTTCTGATCCTGATCAAATAACTCTTACTGCTGTTCGTAGAATGCTTGCACGGGTAGGTGAAATTGCTATGTGGGACCTTATTAAGCTTCGACAATGTGACAGAATTGGTAGTGGTCGGCCAAATGCCAATCCTTATAGGCTTAGAAAGTATGTTTCTATGGTTGAAGAAGCCTTAAAAGCTCCAGTTTCTCTCAAAATGCTTAAAGTTGATGGTGTGTTACTTATGAAACAGGGGTTTGCTCCAGGAAAACAGTTGGGTAATGTTTTATATGCTTTATTTGACGAGGTCTTAGAAGACCCTAATAAAAATACACAGGAATATCTTGTTACACGTGCAACAGAGTTTAAAAACATGTCTGAGAAAGAGCTTGAAGTATTGGCTGAAAAAGGGAAGAATGCATTGAAACTTGAAAATGATGAACAAGTCGCTGAAATAAGGAAAAAATATAAGGTTGAGTAGTAAAACATAAATCAAACAACCCCTTTTTTAAAAACAAGTATCTTAAAAAAGAGGTCGCGTCTCTAATGTTTCACGAATAACTAAAGTACTTTTCTATAAACAAAAACCACCCAGACGCATTGTAAGGGGTCAGGTCTTTGCGAAGGGGTCGCGCGAGACCTAGTATAAAAGCGTTTTGGGTGGTTGTTTGTGAAACGTCACGTCACCACTATTAATAAATTAATTCCACAAACAAACTAATCAGCTTGGTTCAGGACACACTAATTTGTGAATACGGTGTCAACTGTGCCGATATGTTTGGGCATTCTTGTGGTATCCCCGGGAACCGTCACCGCTTATTATTGTGCATGAAATTTGCAAAAGTATGCGCGCGGTGGGGGAATTGTGATGGTCCACGTCTCACGTAGAGTTTTTGACTGATGGTCTGGGGTATCCCACTGTCGAAAACTTATGAGTTGGTATATATTTTTTTGTGAAAAGAGCGGAAGGTACTCTGTTCCTACTTAGTATAGTATCTATAAAAGACAGTGTAAAGGACAATACTGTGTATAAAAGTGGATAAGTGTCTTTTATGAATTATAGCCTTATTTTGCAAGCTATAGGACAATGATCGGAACCTTGTATTGTGTCTCTTATAAACAAGTTTTCCACAGAATTAATAAGTGATATGTGTGTAAAAAAGTAATCAATTCTCCAGCCAACATTTCTCTCTCGTGAACGAGTTTTGACATCCCACCAAGTATATTTAATTTTTGTAGGATTGAGATGTCTATATATATCAATATAGTCATTTTTTATAAAAGCATCTATTTTTGCTCGTTCTTCTGGGAGAAAACCGATACTTTTTGCATTTTCTTTTGGTCTTGCAAGATCAATTGTTTGATGAGCAATATTTACATCTCCACAAAAGATAATATTTTTGTTTGTTTTTTCTAACTTCTTTAAAAATTTCAAAAAAGCATCGAAATATTTAAGTTTATACTCTAGGCGATGATCTTCACCTCCACCATTGGGGAAGTAGCAGTTAATGAGTATAAAGTTTTCAAAAATAAGGGTAATTTGTCGTCCTTCTTGATCTAATTCTTCTGTTCCCAAACCGTATATAACTTTTTTGGGTTCTAATTTAGTATAAATACAAACTCCACTATAGCCTTTTCGTACATTTGAAGAATTAAAGTATGTAAAATATCCTTCGGGATTTTGTAGGTGTTTTGAGAGTTGTTCCGGATGTGCTTTGGTTTCTTGAAGACACAAAATATCAGGATTTGCTTGGATAAATTGGTCAAAACAGCCCTTGCGATCCCAGGCTCTAATACCATTTACATTCCAAGAGATAATCTCTATGAGTTTTTTTGTCATTAAAATATTTTAGCATAACTTTCCTTAGGTCAGAGCATTTTGCTCTGATTCAGGGAAAGTTATGAGACATAAATAAAAAACTTGTGTTTTTTAAAAAAGATTGTAGTATTTCTTCTGAACCTGTACACAGGTTGAAACCACAATAGGACAAAACCAAAAATAGAAAAATCGTGAAACAATACGCATTAAGAGTCAGAGCCCTTTGGGAACAACACGAAGAAAACGGAGGACCTGTTCCACCTGATGTTGTCCAAGAGTGCGAAGATATTTGGGCGGAGATGAAAGAACCGTTGCGAGCACTTGTTGACGGAATGATCTCTTTTGCGGATCAAACTGCACGCCCTGCGGAAGCTTCCCTGGAGGATTACCCAATTCTCAGAGCTCTTTCGGAGA
>CAZDRR010000071.1:0-3983 GCA_964507955.1 uncultured Candidatus Saccharibacteria bacterium
ATTAGTTTTAAGTTTAAGTTTTAATGGGTAAATTATACTGTTTTAAATAAAAGTAACAAAATTTTAACATATTGACATACAGTAATTTAAATGTTAAAGTGTAATCCGAATTCTTTCCCATAACCACACATGAATGCTGCCCTAAACGCCGCCCCTAAACAACACGTCCGCAATATAAGGATCGTGATCGCCCGCCATGGAAACACTGAGAAAGCTGAGAAGGACCTGGATCGGAAACTCTCTGAAACAGGAGTCGGCCAAGCTTACAGGCTCGGCACTCGTGTCGGAAGACACTTTGATCTCGTCGTATCCTCATGTGCTCTGCGAGCCAATCAAACGGCTCGTCTTGCGACGGGATGTGAGTCCGAACCTGTCGTTTTGAACAGTCTCTATCGCCCTGAAAGCGACAGTGACTGGGAGATTCTGAACAAGATGTTTGAGGAACTGAGATACGCTTCTCTCCGGACGTATCTGCAACACCCTCAACACGAAGTTCTCTTGGACTTCGGGCAAGAGATGCTTGACGCATTTCTGTTTGCCCTTGAAGACCAAGAGGTTTCGGAGCACTCTGATGTTCTCGTGGTCTCACATGCTGTGTTTGCGAACTTACTTCTTTACTTCCTGACGGAAGACGAGACTGTTCGCAACTATGCATTGGATAGCACTCTCGGTGAGTGCGGATATTTGGATGTCACCTTCGGGGAGACACCAGATGCCGCAATTGTTGAAGTGGGATGATGGTATGGTCCATCAAAATTTTAAACCAACGCCCCCGCCTGAGCACAGCTTAGGCGGGGGCAAACTATTTATGGAGACTATGTAATTTTTCTTACAATTCCCTTTTCTGTATCAACCTCAACCATATCCCCATCTTTAAATACTTTAGTTGCGATTTTGGTTCCAATTACACATGGTACTTTTAATTCTCTTGAAACAATTGCTGCATGACATGTAATTCCTCCTTCATCTGTCACAATTGCACTTGCTTTTTTCATAAGTGGAACAAATTCTGGTCGCGTCATACCTGTAACAAGAATTTCTCCATCTTTAAAATTATGGTCTGAATTTGCGTTAAGTACAATTCGTACTTTGCCTTTAATATTCCCTCTAAATGCAACCTGTCCTTTTACAACTTGTTTATCATCTTCTGATGTGTGAGAACTTTTAAATCTTTCATTTATTTTTGTTACATCATCCTCAATATTTTTATTTACGCCCAAAACTTCTCCTTCATACGGAACAAGCCATTCAAACCCTAATTTTCTTTCCGTGATCTCTTTTTGGTTTTCTCGTAAATATTGAGGTCCTTTTAATAACTCTCGTATTGAATAAAATGGAATCAAATCACGACTCACGTTTTCTTCTTCAAACATTCGTTCTGCGATTCTGTACATGATAGTTGTTGCCTTTGCAAAAAAGTTTTTTCTTCTATCACGAATCTTCATTACTAATTGTAAATATTCTACAAGAATCTTTTCGTTTTCAGGTAAAGAGTTACTCCATTGTTCATGTTGTATTCTTTTCTCTTCCAGTTCTTTTTGTTCTTGAATAAGAGTGTCATCACATGTATGTATGTCTTCTATCCATGTAGTGTATCTTTGAGATAATGCTTGTTTAACTTCTTCTAATGTCCGTGCTGAATGATAGTCAGTTAAGATATACTGAAAAGTTTCAAGTAAGACCTGATCGTCTAAATTGTTATTTTTTAACTTAAGAAATTGAAAAAGTTGTGTCTTATCAAAAGATTCAAAATATGGTTCAGTAGCTTTATTCCATACTATATCCAGTTCTTCTGTTGAAATAGGATAATTATATTTTTCTAAAAATGAAGAAAGAAGTTCTTTGTCTAAATAAATTGTAAAAATAACTGCACCGTTAACATCCCAAATTATATTTCTTATTTTTTCTTCAATTACAAAAAGTTCATCCCAACTAGATTCCTGTATTTTTTTATACGTATATTGTTCATACAGTCTATCTATTTCTATGATACTTTCCATCAAGTAGGTATATCTTTTTTCAAATTTATTTCTATCTTTGATAAATTCATTAAAAACTATTTCAGCAGCTTTTTTTAAATCATCTTCTGGAAGCCATACTTGAGAAAAACCTTCTTTAATAAGAATAAATAAATCAAGTTGAACTTGATTGTTGTACCATTTTTCATAATATTTTTTGGTATTATATTCTGAACCTTGAATAAAGATGGAGTAGCCGTTCAGTGCAGGATATAGTTTTCTTCTCCCTAGTATTTCAAGATATGTTTCAAGCAGATTTTTTTCCATGTTTATAATTTATATATTATTCCCTTCTCTGCGTCTACTTCTACAAAATCTTCATCTTTGAGAATATGAGTCGCATTTTTTGTTCCAATAATACATGGAATGTTTAACTCACGAGAAACTATAGCTGCATGGCAGGTTATTCCACCTTCATTTGTTATTACAGCTCCCGCTCTTTTCATAAGTGGAACAAACTCTGGTCTAGTCATACTCGTTACGAGGATATCACCATCTTCAAAAGCATTCTCTTTGTGTGGATCAATAATTATACGAACTTTTCCTCTTACTATTCCCTTACATGCAATTTGTCCTTTAAGAATGTTTTCATTTTCTTGATTAAAGATGTAGGAATCAAATTGTTTTTTAAGGTCCTCATATTCTCCAAATTCATATTCTAATTTAGTATCAAAATATTGAATTGCAACAAAACCATCTTTTCGTTTCATCAAGTCTGGCTTATTTTGCTTAAGCCATTCAACACCTTTTCCAAATTCAAATGGACTCAAAGTTGTAATTATTTCAAGAGGTATATCTGCTCGTAATGCGAGTTCAATACCTATATCACATGCAATTGTTTGTAGTCGTGCAATAGGATCCTTTCGTATATCTCGTTGTTCCATAACAAATTGTATGTATTCAACAATTTTCTTTTGTTCGTTAGTAAGAGAATTAAACCAGGTATTGTATCTATCTTGATTATTTTTAAATACTGTTTCTATATCCTCCAACTCTTTAGTATATTCATCTTTTTTTAAAGAATATTCTGAAAGTATAGTAGCTATTTCACTTTCTGATTTTGTAAAAAAATAATCTGTATATACATACTTCAGTTTTTTTATTTGTACTTCTTTATCAGGTATATTTTTAAGAGTATCTAATATTGTTTTTAGTCTTCTTCCTTCAAAAGATACAAAAGCAGGATGTGTTGCTTGTTCCCATATGCTTTCTATAATAGATATTTTTTCCTCCCCAAGAACTTTTTGAGCAATAGGAATATCAAAAGTTTCTATATATAATGTTTTTGTTATTAATTCTCCAAGTAGTCGTGCTGCGTTATGTGACCATGTTGCTAATTCTGTATCAGTTTTATTTTTTAAAGAATCTTTATAGACATGTTCATAAAATAGACATATTTCATCATCTAGCGAACCGTATAGTTGTTTTAATTCTTGTATTGTTATTTTATTTTCAGTAAAATTTCTAAACATATCTTCGGCATATCCAAAATATGAATTCTCATCCACTGCAAAAAATGAATGTCTACCTTTGTTGATCATGAGTAAATATTCGCTTTCTTCTGGCATCCAGAATGTTGCACATGTAATAAGTGAGTATGGACCGTCAAAAGAATAAATAGGATGTCCCTTAAGATTGTCTATAAATTTTTTTATAAGTTTTGATTTCATGATTAGTTTATCTTTCTTACAATTCCAGTATTAGCATCAACTTCTACCATATCCCCGTCTTTAAATACTTTAGTTGCGATCTTGGTTCCTGTAATACAGGGTTTATTCATCTCTCGTGCAACAATGGCTGCATGTGACGTGATTCCTCCTAAGTTGGTAACTATTGCAGACGCTTTTTTTATTGCAACAATAAATTCAGGAGTTGTTTCATTTGAAATTAGAATATCTCCATCTTGTACATGTAATAATTCTTTTTTGTCTAATATTATTTTTGCTTTTCCTTGAACAATTCCTT
>CAZDRR010000072.1:0-3853 GCA_964507955.1 uncultured Candidatus Saccharibacteria bacterium
CAAACAGCTACGAAATGACGGTAGTATTACTAATTGGTTGGACGGGGATAATAGTTCTCTCGTATTATTGCTTTAAAATTTTGTTTGACACGATTAAAAAAATGCATAATGATTGAGTTGCACCTTACACGGATACACCTGGGCAGTGTATACACGATCGGGAGATTGTGTATTAATGGTGATTATTTTTGCGACACCCTCGAGGACCGGGTGCGGGATCAGAACAAAGACGGAGACCTTGATGAACCCGACGAAGATAAGATCTACGGTGCTACCGCCATACCTTATGGCAGGTATGAGGTCGTCTTAAGTTATTCCCCTAAATTCAAAAGGATTTTACCAGAGTTACTGAATGTTAACGATTTTACGGCGATCCGTATCCATGCCGGTAATTCTGCAAACGACACCCAGGGATGCATTCTCGTAGGGAAAAACCGCATTAAAGGATATCTTACAAATTCGCGCATTACCGAAAATGCCCTTGTTGCCCGCTTACATGCAGCAGAAGGAAACATTTATATCAATATTGTTTAACTAAATTTCAGAACATGAAAAACTGGAAAACTTCCTTGTTTGGTGCGCTGGCTGCTATTTGCACAGCTCTTTCAGCAGTTATGCCCGACTATAAAGAACTGTTAATCGCAGGGGCTGCTGTGTTTACCGCTCTCCTGGGCCTCACGGCAAAGGACAGAAACGTTACTGGCGGAACAGTAGAACAGTGAAAAACCTTAAATTTTACCTCATTGCAGCTGCAGTTATAACTGCGGCTGCCCTTGTGGTAACAATAAGCGTACAAGGGGCGAGGTTGCGCAGGATGCGGGCAGAAAACACCCGTTTACAGAATAACAATACTAACCTGATGCAGAAGGAAAACAGTACAACTATCCTGCTGCTTCGTGAAAAAGAAGTTACTGGAAGGCTTAAGCGCGAGCGCGATTCGCTTGCTAAGGTTGCAGGGATCAGGCCTAAAAATATAATCAGGCTCCAGTATACTACAGTTCAATTGAGTCTTACCCATCCGCAACCGGTAACAGTAAAACCGTCTGGGAAAAACACCTGGCAGATTAACGACTCTACAAACTGTTTTGTTTGGAGGGGGTCAGCTCTACTCGAGGGAGATTCGCTTCGGGTTAACCGTCTGCTTTTCAGGTACGATGCAAAGGTAAATTCAATGTACTACAAAAAACGCCCTCATAAATTTCTTGGTATTCCCTGGGGAAGGTTTATCTTTACGGAGGTCAGCAGTTCCGACTGCGGATCGGTGCAGGTAAAACAGATCAATTTCACGAGATAGGCGCGCTACATATGCGCGACACAGCAAAACAATCAGCAATGTAACAAGCTGAAATATTGCTGTATTTCCTTATCATATTTCTTGCATGGGGTGCAAGGGGTCGTACGTTCGAGTCGTATCACCCCGACAAAATAAAGAGCCTGTAAATTAATACCTTACAGGCTTTTTTATTAACGTTCCCTTTTTAATCACAAATATTTATTTGTATTGTTTTGGTGCGTTTTGTAACTTTCGCACTACAAATGCGCGACATTGAAAAACGTGTGCGCGACATTTTAAAAACCTAACCTTAACCGCACTATGCCTTCGTTTAAACCTGTCGTCCGGAAGGGACGTGTCAATATTGACCATAAGTCGCGGATCTATATCCGTGTAGGGCACCTCCGCCATGGCGCCTATATCCCCACCGACTGGTATATCGACCCGCGCTTCATGGGTGCCGATGGCGTTATCAAAACCACGTACCCGGGTCATGCATCGCTTAACCGCGACCTTCTGCAGCTGCAGGTCGATTACAACAACGCAGCTGCCGGCATTGGTTATGAGGCACTGCGTTCCATGAGCATACAGGAACTCGTGCGACACCTGGAGGCCAGGGCGAAAAACGACGGCGATTTCATCGCGTACTTCAGCTCCCGGGCAACAGCGCTCAGGGAACAGAGCCGCCACTCAATGGCCGACCTGTACGGCGTTGTTTTGAAACACCTGAAAGAGTTCAACCGGGCCGACCGGCTCCAGTTCCGGCAGATAACACCCGATTTTCTGGAGCGTTTCGAGTACTGGCTCAGGAAGGAACGGAAGCTTAGCACCAACGGCATCAGGAACTACATGTGCAGGATCCGCGAAACGTTCAATCGCGCAATCGATATCGACCGTAATTGCGAAGCCGGAATGTACCCGTTCAGGCGCTACAAGATAAAACAGGAAAAAACCCACCCACGGCCCGCCAGCCGGGGCGATTTACGACGATTATTGTTTGCGCGACCATATCTGTCACCTTCAATGAAGCGTGCCTTAGACGTGTTCTTTTTGATGTTTTATACCGGGGGGACAAATCTTAAGGATCTTCTCTTCATGAAGCATGCTGATCTGCAAAAGGGGCGCCTGGTATATGAAAGATTTAAAACCGATCGTTCATATTCAATGCCCGTTATTGCAGAAGCACAGGAGATAATAGACCGTTACCCGGGCAAAGAATATCTACTGTGCTGGATCGAATTAAATTCGCGTGCGCGCAGGCCCGACCGGGAGAAGGACCGTCATAAGGATTTTCTTTCGAATACAAATAAATTCCTGAAGCTTGCGGCTGCTGAATGCGGCCTTAGCCCCGACCTCACTACCTATGTTGCCAGGTACTCGTTTGCCACCATGGCGGCTGAGCTCGACATCCCGAAAGACACAATTGCGCATATTCTCGGTCATGGCGAAACTACAATGACAGATTTGTATATCGATTTCGACCAGAAAAAAAGCGACGAAGCTATACTGAAAGTTATAGAGTGGGTAATTAAAAGTTAACCGTTTTCGGCAACCGGTTAGGTCGATATCACCAGGTGTAAAGTTATTATTTCATTACATCAACTACCTGTTTGAAAGCATCGGCGAATTTAGGATCGACGGCGCGATCGATTCGCGTGCCGTTATCAACCCGCACAAAAGCAACCTTCCTGTTGCGCATGTTCTCTTTTACCCGGGCCGGCAGGTAACAGTGAAATTTCACAGACCACATTGTAGCGTAAGCCGAAGAGCTTTCAGCCTCGGGATATGCTGTTGACGATGCATAAACGGTATCGAGCTGTGAGTCGGTATATTTTATTATTACCCGAACGCCACGGTTTATAACTCCCGGGCTGTTGTTTACCAGGTCGATTTCGAAACCAAGCGCATCGATGGTATCGATACGGGCGCCCGAAATATATATTTTCGGATTCCCGATAATATCGCGCATGTTGTTTTGCAATTTAACCTGGCTGGTTCGTAAAATAGTATCGTTCGAAATAGGATCGACGCTCCTGGTTACACTTACCTGGGCATGGATATAATTACAAAACAATGCCGATGTACTCAATAACAATAAACAAGCGACTTTTTTCATTTTTTATAACTTATTGATTTATAGGTATTACCCCCCCCCCCATTATCAATTGTTTTTTTATCATACGGAGCGGGGTTTAATTTTGTCGTAAAAATCATCCGGAGCAGGCCCCTTATAATTTTATGGGTAAGAGCCAGTTCGGCACTCATAATTTTGTTTGTAATTTTTAACTGACTGCAGCGGACACATCGTTTTATCATATGTGTAGATGTTAATCAGATAAAATTATAAAAATATTTTTTAGAATTTATTACATAATTGTTCTAAAATGTAAAAATTTTATAAAATTACTTTCCGAAGTATTTTTCAATCATCTGTATTGTTTTCTGCAGATCCGCAATCCTGCCCTCGTAAAGCTTACGGTCGTTTTCGCGGTCCTGCTTAAGGATCTTTATAATTTCATCCTTCTCCTGGCATTGCTTACATTTCGATTTGTATATTACTTCCTTCTCTTCTGCCTTCCA
>CAZDRR010000073.1:0-3843 GCA_964507955.1 uncultured Candidatus Saccharibacteria bacterium
TTACCAGTTACAATCAAAGAAACTGTATTGATTGTATTTGAGTGTTGGTCATTAATTGTAGCACTGGTTACAACATTCAATGATGAACCTGTACCACCAACTTCTAACTTGGTGTTAGCATAAAACGTATTGCCATTACCATTAGTAATTAAGTTAGCAGTCGCAATTAATGATTGCGTTGCGGTTAGCCAATGTTGGAACGTATTGGCTGCGGTAATTTGACTAATTAAATTAGCTGCCATAGGACGTTCCTGACTGTACTAATGTTCTAAGCAACGATTTGATTTCGGACATATCTTCTTCTAATTGTGAAAGGCGGAGTTTTGTTTCCGCCTGTTCCTTTTGTTGTCTCTTAGCTATTTCTCGGTCCATGAGATACTTATTCAACCCAGCTCTGTCTGTATTTAGAAGTGCCTTGGATTCAATATCTCTTACCAAATTGGTACCTTCAATCTGCACTTGCATATTAAGCTCCAGGTGGCAATGCGATTACACGCAAGTCACGAACCTTTGGAACATCGGTGGTGTCTGAGCCAGACAATACAACCTTGATAGCAAATGTTCTGAATGTGTTGTAAGCGGTTGAACCTGAAGTATAGACAACAGAATTGTTTGCGGTACCAGATACGCCTGGAGCAAAAGTCAATTCACGATAATCATTCTTGTTGGTTGATACGAAACTGGAGTTACCCAATTCAGTCATCAATTGCCATGTCTTATTATCGAATGTGTCATTATCAGATTTAGACAACAACTTGTAGTAAACACGAATGTTGGAACCAGATGGTTTGTAACCTGTTAGGTATACACGCAAGTCACCAGAATCAAAACCGTCTTCCAATGTTACTTTACGTGTGAAGTATCTAACTGCACCGTTACCACCAGACTTCTTATCTTCACCGTTGTAAACAATAGAAGCACCAGAACCACCGCCTGAGCCAGGAGTAATTGTGATTGTTGGTGATGTAGCGTAACCAGAACCTGGATTGGTCAAATAAACACTTGTAATCACGTTAGAGGTAACAATTGCTGCAGCGGTTGCTTGAACACCAGTTGTTGGTGGTGCAGAAACGGTAACTGTAACGTCAGCGGAGTTTGCGTAACCTGTACCAGCGTTTGCGATTGTGAAACCAGAATTAATCAATGGCAAATCGTTAATTGTGTTATCAACAAAAATTGCACTATAACGTGTTGTATCCAAGAATGGAGAGATATCAGGATTCAATGTTGCCATTGTTGCTCTCAACACAAAGGTGCTATTACCTGTGGTTGGGTTCAATACACGGCGACCAGAACCATCTGACATTTCATAGTCGGTCAACTGGTTGATTGGCTTATACTCTGTCATACCACCAGTTTTCTTTTCTGAAGCAAAGGTGTATGTAACAGAAGTGTTAGCCATCTGAACTTGTGATGTGATAACTTGAGCCAAATCGAATACAGTATTTGTACTTGGACAATCAACCACAAAGTCAGCAGTAGTTGTTACTGTGGTATCAAATGTCTTACGATATACACGGAACATCAAGTCTGAGTTTTGGTCAGCAGTCCATGTAGAACCGTTTTGTGACAAGAACAATGAACCACCATATGGTTGGTCGGAGATTTGTTTACCTGTTACCAAGTCTAATTCGCCGATTGTACCGATGTAAGATTCATATTTGTTACAGTTAGCAACAAGAGCGAATGAATGTTCACCTGGTTGGACATACAATGGAATATCAAACACAAAGTCTGTATATTTACTTGGGTCATCCAAATCTGGAGAATCAGATACGTTAACTTGGTCTGGTGTCAATGTCACAGAGCCGTATGGGTAAATAGTTGTCGCAGATGGATAACCGTTTACTGTTGGACGAATCTGTAGTGTAATTGGAACTGTCTCGTCTTTAGACTTAAAGCAGAAACGAACTTTCTCAATGAATACACCCTGAGAGTAGTTTTGTGGTGATACCAAGAATGTTTGTGCTAATGGGTCAACATAAGCAACAACACCCAAATTCAACACACGGTTGGAAGTAACAACACGACTATCTGTTACGGATGTACGTTGAATTACTGGTTTGTATGTTGAAAGAATAGTTTTCTCAGAAGTTTCGGATAGACCTTGTGAGAAGAATGAAGCATCACCGTTTGTTGAAGAACTTGGAATGTCACCAGTTGATGTGTCAATCAAACGGAATAGTTTTTCACCAACACGGAATCTACCAGCAGGAATGTTAAACACACCAGCAACTGCACCATGAGCAGTTGTAGTCAAACGACCAATTGAGTAAATTGATGTTGTATCAGGTACAGTATCCCATGCAGAAGAAACGGTAACAACACGGGTTGCAGCATTGTAAGATGCCATTGTGCGTTGTTGGCCAGCACCAGTACCGTTAACAATTGTAATCAAAGAACTGTTGGATGTATTTGCATACCAACCTTCGTTGACAGCACCATTAGCATCACCACGGAGTGTGATTGTTGTGGTTGTTGCTGCAGCTGCACGACCAGAGTTGTGTTCGTAACTTACGATAGCAATGTTTGTACCGGTTGTTTCACCACGGAGAGTTCTTGTTGCAGCATCAAATGGGCCAGTTGGGTCTACGTTAACAACAAACAATGTGTTGTTGGAACTTAGAACACCGATACAAGTACCATTAGATGTGTTATTTGCAGTATCACGCAGAGTTAATGTTTCTGCATCACCAATGTTGATTTTATACTTTAGATTATTTTCTGCAAGAACAAACTTGTTGGCCTTAGCCGTATATTTCTCAAACGGTGAATTATCAAAAAATGGGTAAAGTGTTGTGCTTGGTTTGAAATCAGAACCAACAAACAATACCGACTTTTGACGCATGAACGGAATGATAGAAACGTCAACAATACGGTCACCCAATGATTCAGTAACTTCCTGAATTGAGACAGATTTTGCAATACCTTGACGAGCCTGGTCTTTGATAGTGATATCATTCAAATAACCAGAAACTGTTCTTTGTGAACTTCTATAATCATATTCAACCGTTGGATTACCTGTCCAGTAAGTATTCCATGGACCCCATTCATAGTTGAAACCATTATTTTTGAACGAAGCGTCACTATATGTTGCTTGAGCAATTACACCAAAGTGTGTTGATGGCGTAGCACCTTCAGGCGGCGCAGAGATAGCAATAGATGGTGGATATGAATAACCATAACCAGGATTTGTAATTGTAATCTTGGTAACTCTACCACCAGAAATTGTTGCTGTAGCAGTTGCACCTTGGCCACCGCCGCCAGAAATTGTTACTGTTGGTACAACTGTGTAACCTGAACCACCGTTAGTGATACCAATACTGTCAGTATCTAGTGAAGTGGTCTTAGGTTGTGCCAACATTTCCCATGCATCCTTATCACCACCAATATTAACGTGCATATCAGCGTTAGTGTGTGGGTCAATCCATGTATCTGTTGGTGGATCCAATGTAATCTTACCGATGTAGTTAACCACGTTAAACGGATTGACGTTAACGGACTTGGATGCCATTGGTTGGTTAATAAACGATGTGTTGGATGAAGTTACTGTAATTACAGGACCAGCCTTAACATAGTTTGTTGAACTACCAGGATTAAAAGTCAATACTCTGGAAGAAAGATTGAACGAAGGACGCAGTTCACGTTTGACTGGATCAATTGCGGCTTGATAATCTGCATTTTGAACATCAGCAACAGAGTGGCCTTTGAACGCATCAACAACAATACCATTTTTGAATCGTGGTAAATTGGTGCTATCCAAGATAGTCAAATCTTGTTTGTTGACGGCATCTTGTTCCAATAGAGACAATGAGGTGTAGTATTCTAGGTTACCAACACGTT
>CAZDRR010000074.1:0-3788 GCA_964507955.1 uncultured Candidatus Saccharibacteria bacterium
ATTCTCTGTTCTTATTTTGAATATGTCTCTTATGAGCTTTTTTAAGCATAAATACAAAGATAAAAATACTCACAACAGTTACCGCTCCCGCTGAAATTACGCCCAATGTCACAACCCAAGCTGGAAAATGTTGTGTAAAAAATAATCCAGGACTAGTCATTACAAATATAGGGATTATATCTATAAGCATGTGCACAACAATAAAAAACCAAAAATTAATAGGTGTTAATCCTGCTGCATAACTTGCAATCTCAGGCATACTAAGTGCAGCGATTCTCATAGTAATAAAACCTTTTGGAGTTGCCATTAATTCAAGTGCATCTTCAATATGAGGCATATTTTTTTTACCAGCAAAATAAGCAACAACCGGACGTCCAAAAAATCTACTAATATAAAATGTTATGACTGCACCTACCAAATCTCCGATAAAAGAATATACAACACCATTCCAGAACCCAAATAATGGAACAGAAAAAACATACAATGCAGTACCTGATAATGGAGCAAATATAACAGTTGATGCTTTTGTCAGTATGTACAAAACAGGTGCCCATACTCCTGCAGATTCAATAGTTTGTTTCATGGCAGTAAGGTCAATAAAAAAACTACCAAAGGACAGTACAATAAGAATTCCCAAAACAATAATAGATACGATATGATCTTTGATATATTTCATGGTATCTATACTATCATATGTTATACTCACGGCATACCATGAAAATGTATGATGTAATCATTATAGGTGGTGGACCTGCGGGGATGATGGCGGCAGGAACAGCTGCATCACACCATCCTGAAGCCTCCATATTACTTATAGAAAAAAATAAAAAATTAGGAGAAAAGCTTTCAATAACAGGAGGTGGTCGTTGCAATATAACTAATGCGATTTTTGATACCAAAGAGCTTTTAAAAAAATATGGTTCTTCAGAAAAATACCTACACTCATTATTTGACCAATTTTCTGTACAAGATACATTTTCTTTTTTTGAGGAAAAAAATCTACCCCTTACAACCCAAGCATATAATAGAGTATTTCCAATCTCTGAAAAGGCTTCTGATGTTACTTTGGTTATGAAAAATTATTGTACTCACAAAAATATAACAATAAAAACAGATACTATTATTTCAAAAATCAATTTATCAAATTCAAAAATAGAATCTATTCAAACAACAAAAGGGGAGAGTTACTCTGCAAAGTCCTATATATTTGCAACAGGCGGTCTCTCCCATCCAGAAACAGGTTCAACAGGAGATGGATTTGATTGGCTTAAACAGCTTGGTCATACAATCAAAAAACCAACACCAACATTAGTACCATGGAAAGTATTTGATACTTGGATTCATGATAATGCAGGATTTTCAATTGAAAATTGTAAAATTACAACATACGTTGATAGCAAAAAATATTTTTCATTCACAGGAAAAATATTGTGCACTCACACAGGACTCTCAGGACCATTGATACTTAATCATTCAAGCAAAATTCAAGATGCACTTTATAGTGGACTAACAGAGGTTTATCTTGATCTTTATCCTGACAAAAACCATAAAGAAGTTGATGAAATTATTCTTACAACGTTTGAACAAAACAAAAATAAAAAATTAAAAAATGTACTCTCATTAATAACGAAAATACCTTCATCAGATTTTTTAATACAAAAATACCTTAAATATGATACAGAAACCCAGATAAATTCAGTATCTAAGGACTTTAGAAAATCTTTGGTTCAATTACTGAAGAAAATACCTCTTCAAGTTACAGGACTTGAAGGACACGACAAATCAATTGTTGCTGACGGAGGAATTTCTCTGAAAGAAATAGATACACGAACAATGCGGTCTACAAAAATTTCAAATCTTTTTATTACAGGAGACCTATTAGATATAAGAAGACCTTCTGGTGGATTTTCATTACAGCTGTGTTGGACTACAGGATTTGTTGCTGGTAAGCATTGTCTCAACAAATAGACAACAAAGGGCATCTTTCTCTTCGTACTACATCGAAAACATCGTAACGAGCAACACAAACAAAAAGACACCCTTAAAAGAGAGTCCTGATAGTCGCAAGCCGTTCTCTGAAATATTC
Source organism: uncultured Candidatus Saccharibacteria bacterium (assembly GCA_964507955.1). Taxonomy (GTDB): domain Bacteria; phylum Patescibacteriota; class Minisyncoccia; order Phycocordibacterales; family JAACPR01; genus JAULZV01. The sequence continues at coordinate 2,087 of CAZDRR010000074.1, forward strand.
TTTGGCTGGACGTAACTTTCTTTTTCGAAAAAATGTGAGGAGTTCAGATGTTCTTTTGATAAATACTCTTGTCAGCTTTTGTGGCTTACCTTGTTCAAACATCTCAATAATTGGTCCCAGAAGACCAAGTAAGAAAGGAATGGACATAATAAGCAAAGCAAAAGGAGAAATTTTTTCATCAGAAATTCTTGAGAGCTCTCTCAACAACAAATCAAGGTGCTCTTTCATGACTCTTACTAAAATTATACACCTATAAAATTTTATTACGATATAGATGTGCACCCCTTAGCCAAAAATAGGGAAGAGAGTCCCCTATTTTAGGGAAGAAATTTTGAAGTACTTTTTTTAATATAAATTAGTCTTTACTGAGATTAAGAGAGGATGGAACACTCATCTTAAAAAATAACGTAGCTCCTAAAGGCAAATAGAAGGTCAAATAAATAAACAAAATAAAGGTTTTTTAAAAGTAGAGTTTTAATTGATATATAAAGGCCTTTTGTATATGTATAGTGTCGCAAAGATATATTGTGCGACATATATACTATAATACTCCCCATGAATACATCCTTAAATAAATTCAGGCGCACCGATATGGAAATCTTGTGCGCCCTACGAGAACAGAAGTTGTTTAAGCTACTGATCTCAGAAACTGTCGTTTTTTATTTTTTTGTTTTTTTATTTCTTGTTTGCGTTTTTTGATTCGATGTTTGTTGTGCTCATGAAGAGACCCACATGCTTTTGCTGTCGTCCTGAAGTATTGATGGAATCCATGTCTCTGAACAAGTTTGAAGCTTGCCAATGCCAGCTCCTCAACATCATGTTCATAGACCCACCAGTTTGGTTCGAGGCCAAACTGACGAAAGTCTTCACCCTTTTGACTCCAAGCAAAGAGTATCATCCTGCAGACCGCGACCAAGAGTTGATCACCAGCCCCAAGAAGATACTGAACAAGGAAAAAATCCTTACGAGGAATTCCTGTAAGACGATACGCAAGCGCGTCGTAAAGTTGAACTCGCTGAGAGTGATGATGTGACCTTTGAAGAGCTGCGAAGAGATACAGTGTGGCAAAGACATGGTTTGGATTTGTCTTTGCCGTACGAAGTACACGCTGCAAAATTCTCCTATTGAGTTCCTTTCCTGAAAGTTGAAGGTTAATGATTTTTGTGACACGAAGGAATTGATCCTTCACCGACTGTAAAGTTGGATACTCTTTCATCCGTAAATTACATTACAATAGCCTCCCTACCCTGTCAATAAATAGAAAAGCGCCGCGACCAAAGGTCGCCGCGCTTTTCTATTTAATGCAATTGTAATTGATCTTTAGAAATTATCTTAGTGCAAACTCATTAGATTTATCCCAACATGGAGATGAGTGAACCCAAGGTTTGACCCCTTGTGTTTTGTACAAATGCTTAGCATAGTCAGTATTCCCTTCAAGGGTATAAATATCTAGTCCAAGCTTCTTTGCTGCTTCCAAGTGATACTTTTCGTTAATTTGCATAACTCCAACGTCTTGAGAGTTAACTTTACCTCTAAGTACCGCTCCGGTCTCATCAAATTGTCTGTTTTGTGATTCACAAAACGCAATTTTCTTCAATATAGGTGTATCTGCAAAGTGCTCCGCAATGATTTCTTCAGTAGTTTTTGCTTTTACTTGTTCTGAAATTTCAGAATAAGTCTCATCAACAATACTTTCGGTTCC
>CAZDRR010000075.1:0-3565 GCA_964507955.1 uncultured Candidatus Saccharibacteria bacterium
CTTTAAGTTTTAAATTTCTACAAATATAACTTTTATTTTTATATTAGGTTATATTCTTGTAACTTTTTTATTTCATTTTCTAAATAGTGTATCTGTTTCTCTAAATTTTCTCTCAAATTAATTAACTCTTTGTTTTCTTTTTTTAGGCTTTCATTCTCTATTAATTTAGAGTGATACATTAGCATTAAGTCTTTGTTAAAACGGACAGTCGAAATCTTCATTTGGTTTAAGGTTAAAAGTTATTTCTTCTTTTTTTTCTTCTTGTTCTAAATTATTATCTAATAAAGTAAGGTCAAAATTATCTGGAATACTTCCATCTACATAGTATCGTCCTGTTGGTTTATGATAATTAAATTGTACTTGTTCTTGAATTTTACCTTGAAAATTAAATTTAGTTTTTTGATTTATAAATAATGTGCAACCTTGACTATTTTCATCTTCAAACACTCTATAAATTGTCGCTCCATTATGTGTTTGATTATAGAAATCACTCGAACCACTTACATCGTATAAAGTTGGTATTTCATAAAGCTCCTTTGCGTTCTTTTTCATTTTAGTAGGGTGAGCAACTAAGAAAATATGAACGTTGTTTCTTTGACAAAATAAAGTTAATCTAGTTAAAATATTATCAATTGCTTCTTTTCCTGTCATTCCTTTTGGCATTTGAACTTTATTCCATGCATCAATAATAAAATAATTAATACCATAAGTATACATTTGCTCAGTCATTTTATTTAATAACCAATCCCAATCACCTCTAGTGTCTTGTTCTTGTGTTGTATAATATATTCGTTCTTTAGACCATTCGGTATACCTTAACACATCAATATCATTACATGAATTTTGACCATGAAAAGGTTTTCCTACTGCTAATTGAATATGTTTTGAAATGTATAATTCTAAAGGTGAATGTTCTGGTGAATATATTGAAACCTTATGATTATATTCTTGTACTAAATTAAGTATATACCAATCTAAAAATGAAGATTTACCATGTGATGGTATTCCTGTGATAGTTGTTAACTGCCCCATCATAATAGAAAAAGTATTTTTTAAATTACCAAAAACAGATTTCTTAGGTGAAATAGTATCTGGTAATCCTTTTTCGTGTAGTCTTAAAATACTATCTAATAAATCAAAAGCAGTAAATGTACCTCCAATACTAAATGTTTTTAAATTATTAATTGAATCTAAAAGTTTACCAGATTTCAAATCATCATTAGCATCTTTTTCATTAAATTCAACATATTTACATCTATATCTTCCTAATCTTTGTGCAATCTTTTCTCTGATTTCTATTCCTTTTTCATCATTATCGGTTGCTATAATAAAGTTTTTAATATCTTTTAAATAAGGCTCTGAGTTTATCCAATACTCATCATTATCATTTGCACCATTAGGTAAAGATACAGCGTTTTTAATACCAATTTCATATAATGCTAACACATCAAATTCACCCTCACAAATGTATGCAGTATCTTCTCCTATAATTGAGTTAATATTATATAGAATTGGCTTACCACCTTTAACCTGTGTAAAATCTTTTTTTGAACTTCGATATTTTTTATTTACCAAATTTTCACCTTCAAAATAATTAAACACAATGTTATTCATTTCTTTTTGTTGTGCAGGTTGGTATTGTTTTTCTTCAGTAATACCAAATTGATTAAGTGTATTTTGGCTTATCATTCTTTCAGACCATATCCATTGGACTAATTTATCTGAAAGCGTTGTATAGTTTCTCCATTTATTATCTAAAACAGTATAGTGCTTTTTCTCGCTTTTAAACTCACTTTTTTCTTTAAATGATAGTACACCACAATTATAACACTTTGCGAAGCCTGTATCAAACCAAACAGCTAAACAAGGGTCTTTTTTTTTCTTTCTGTTTTCTGAACAAACAGGACAAGTAGTTTTTTTGAAACCTGAGTGGCTTCCTCTTACTTGTATTAAATCGAAGTTAAAAAATTCGTGCATATCTTATTTTCTTTTAATTCCTAATGATTGTAATTTATCGTCTAATGTAGTCGTTACGCTGGTGTTGTTATTTTGTTTCTGTAACCATTCACTTTTAAATCCACCCCAACTTTTAATAACACATTGTTCTAATATATAATTTTTATCTTGACCATTTAATTCAACTTGTTTAATAAAATCTTTATATGCTACTTCAGAATTAGTAAGATTTTTCTTTTTTCTAACTTTTAACCATTCAGAAACTAAATCAGAATTAAAACCAAAAGACAAAAGAGATTTTTTAAAATCGAATTTATTATTATTCTTTTCTTTTATCTCATCTTCTCTTCTCTTCTCTTCTCTTATGGCATCACTTTCGCTTTGCGAATCATATGCGGTCGCATTGCGTTCGCTTAATTCCTTTTGTTTTCTACGTTTTTCCCAGCCATATTTAGCGTTTTTTGAGTTTTGGTTACTAATATTACTAAATTCACTTAGTTGCTCTTGTAGGAAAGATATCACTATAATATCATTCTCATTGACAGAAATTATATCATCTTCAAACAGCGAATTTAATGCGTTCGCATTGCCACCGCATACTTTTTGTATAGCAAGTCTATATGGTAAATCACCAAGTCTTGACCAATACATACAACATAAATCTATAAACAAACCTTTATCTTCTCTTGATAGCATTTGTATATTTCCATTCTCCCATTCGTTAGGTTCGAATTTAAAATAAGGTAGTTCTTTAGCCATAATTACTTCATTTTTGCTTGTACGTGTAACAATGTGCCAATTAACTTGTGTAATTCGATTTTGGTTAAGTGTACGTGATTGTCACTCCAATCTTTTTTTCTGCCAATAGACAATTCAATAAGTTCAATCTTATTAAATTCATTCTCATGTTCAATAATTCCAAAATAATTACCTTCTTGTAGTTGCATTTTGTACTCCATAATTTAATTAATTTAATTTTTAGTAAATAAAAAAACCCTAACAATTTTCACGGCTCTCACCTCGCTACTAATCATTAGGGCTTTAAATTTCTTTAAGTTCTATGGTGTGAGAGCGAACTATATGCAAATATAATAATAATTATTTATTTACAAATCATTCGCCATCTTTTTATACCTCTTGGATCATACACCCAATCTAAATCAGCGTTTGAGCAATAGTCTTTGTAGGTGCTTGTACTATCTCTATCTGACCATATAAACTTATCGTAAACATACTTATTATACTCAGTAACAGTATAGCAATCGCAAGTCTTCATTGGTTGTTCTTTTATGATTATTTCTTTCTTACACGCTACCAAAATAGGTAGTATTAAAATTAGTTTTTTCATTTCTTTAGTTTTTCATTTTCTTCAAATAATGAATTGCCCCATTCTCTTAATTGTAGATTGTCTTTTCTTAAATCTTCAAGTAAGTCTAGGATAAGATATTTATCATATTCGTTTAAATCTACGTGTTCTATAATATCTATTGCTTCATCAATAGATTTACAAGTATATCCAACAGGTGAGTTATCTTTCATAAATTAATTTATTATCATACCATTCCAAAACCTCATTTTTAGAATTGAATTTATGCAATTCATATTTATT
>CAZDRR010000076.1:0-3560 GCA_964507955.1 uncultured Candidatus Saccharibacteria bacterium
AAGGGGTATTTTTATGGAATTCACAAGAAACTTTACGAATCTAGGTAGAAATGATGCTGGTTTGGCTGGTGGAAAGGGTGCTTCATTAGGAGAAATGACACAGGCAGGTATTCCTGTGCCTCCTGGTTTTGTTGTTTTGGCTGATACATTCGAACAATTTATAAAAGAAACAGACCTTATACAGGAAATAGACGCAATACTCGCAACAGTTGACCATAAAGAAATACATACAGTTGAATCAGCTTCTGAAAAAATACAAGCCCTTATTAAGAATGCTCAAACCCCCGAAGATATAAAATCATCTATTTTAAAAGATTTTGATACATTAGGAACCGAGTTTGTTGCTGTACGATCATCAGCAACCGCAGAAGACGGACAAGATCATGCATGGGCAGGGCAACTTGATTCATATTTGAATGTAACAAGAGATACAGTACTTGAAAAAGTTCAACATTGTTGGGCTTCACTTTTTACCCCAAGAGCCATCTTTTATCGTTTTGAAAAAGGTCTTGATACAACAAAAATTTCAGTAGCCGTAGTTGTACAAAAAATGGTGAATTCTGAAGTTTCAGGAATTGCATTCTCAGTTCATCCTGTTACAGAAGATAGAAATCAACTCATTATTGAGGCTGGTTATGGTCTTGGAGAAGCAATTGTATCAGGGCAAATTACTCCTGACTCATATGTTGTTGAAAAAGAACCACGAAATATTCTGGATATTAATGTTTCAGAACAATCAAGAGGGCTATTTAGAAAGACTGGTGGAGGAAATGAATGGAAAGAACTTGGTGAACAAGGGGAGAAACAAGTACTTACAGGTCCACAAATTAACGAGCTCTCAGACATAATTGTTGGAATAGAAAATCATTATGGATTTCCATGTGATATTGAATGGGCTTTTGAACAAAATAAATTTTACATTGTACAATCACGACCAATTACAACATTATCTCATATAGAACCTCCAACAGAGGAAGTCAAAAAAAAAATTAGTTTCAACTCAAAAGAATTAGAGAACTTTGATGTGCATGATTATAGATATTTTGGACTTTGGAAGAACGATATTCTTTCGTCTGCATTCTGGCAAGATTGTCATAATCAAGATACTCTTAATAAGTTAGGTTTATCAATGAAAGAAACAGGCTGCCTTTCTTTATATGGAGGACATTTTCTCGTAAAAGAAAGTTTGTGTAATGAAGTTGAGAAGCAAATAGCACAAAAAATACTAGAAGAAGATAAACTATTTTTTGAAAATGTAAAATCAGTAACCGATTCTATCTTACAAGCATCAGTTGAATATGGAAAAACAATTCCAGGAATAAAAGTTACAGTAGAGAATGTTGAAAAACTTTTTACTGAACTCAGAAAGGTAAATTTCATATGGTACTTAGGAGCTTCACATCTTGTAAATGCTGCCGAAAAAGTTCTATCTGATGCTGTCGTTGAGGAAAAATTTCCAGCTGAATATGTTTTAGATATAATTCCACCAGTAGTTTCTCCTTTATCAATTCAACAAAAGGAAGTACTTAGACTTAAAAAAATAATTGGAGATAGAAGTTTTGAAGAAGTAAAGAAGGATACAGAACTTATAAAAGAATTAGATGAACATGCAAAAAAATATTCTTGGATAGAAATACTCAACTTAGTAGGTGATCTTGTGACAACAGAGAGACTATTTGAACAAATACAACATACTAAGGAAGTAAAAGAGGTTGAGGAAAAATCAATTCCACAAATATCAGATTCTCTCAAATTTAAAGCGTGGGCAATGTATATATGTGGATATGTAAAGCAAGTTTCGGCAGAATATTTCTCAATGCTTACTGCTGATGTATATTATTTCCTAAGAGATATTGCAAATGAGCTCAATCTTGAATACAGACAATTTACACTACTCTGTCCAAAAGAAATTATCGCTGGACTTAAAGGTGAAATATCCAAAGAAGAACTAAAAGCAAAATCTCTATCCAGAACAGATCTTAATTGGCTTCTTTTCGTTCCTGAAAATAATACCTGTTCAGTAGTTGAGGATAAAGAAGATGTTGAAAAATTAAAGGACTCAATGCTTCCAAAAATAGATGAATCAGCAGTAGAAATTAGAGGTGTTACTGCATATCCTGGAAAAATAAGAGGTGTAGCTCGTATTGTTATGAATAGAGATGAGTTTGATAAAATGCAAACAGGAGATATCTTGGTTTCAACAATGACGACACCAGATTTTGTGATCTTAATGCAACAAGCATCAGCAATTGTGACAGATATTGGAGGACTTCTTTGCCATGCAGCTATTGTGTCTCGTGAAATTCATAAACCTTGTATCATTGGAACCAAAGTTGCAACACAAGTAATAAAAGACGGAGATACAATTGAAGTTGATGCTGATAATGGGGTTATTAGGATAATTAAATAACAGGTAAGTATGAATCCTTTGAAAGAGTTCAAAAAAATAATTACCCAATCTGGATCAACACTCTATAATCCTGTTTTTAACTTTGCACCAATTTCTGCATCACTCAATTGGTATGGGAAAAAATATTATGCTCCATACTCAATACTTCCAGTAGATCCGATATTTTCTCTTTCTAACAAAGAAAACCTTATTTGGTATGTAACATTGGAACAATTCAAACCATTCACAAAAGACTTTGCAAAAAAGTTTATTCTCAAAGAAGATGTTTCTGGTTTTTTCAAACAGTATGAAGAAAATAGAAACAAAATTAATCAAATGTATGAAAAATACATTATAAATAAAACAAACATCAAAGATGAAGAAGGTGTAATTAAAGAACTAAATGTCTTACTTGAAGCTGAATGTAAAACAAATGCAGCTGGATGGTTTTCTATCTATATGGACAGAAGTCTTATAGAAGAAATCATACAAGAGACAGATCTCTCTATTTCTCCTTTAAAAATAGACGAAATAATTGAAAAATCTTCTGATCCAAAAGAGGGTTCGTTTGATATCAGATCTAAGTTAATAATATTAGACCTCATTATTCAAAATAAAAATCTTGGGGAAATTTATGAAAATGCAAAATTTATCTTTGCAGGATTTGCAGGAATTGGAAAAGATGATTTAGATAGAGAAGAAATCAAAAAAACATTTACTGATTTTATAAGTGGAGCAAAATCAGCACAAGAGGAAAAGGAAACACTTATACAAGAGATAAAAAATAATCAAATTAAACTTGAAGAATATAGAAAAGAGCTAAATGAAGACGAACGTATGCTTAGCGAATATATAGAAGTATCTTCAACAATGAAAGATGCTTTAAGAGATTATATTGGAAAAACAATAGTACTTATCTTTAAATTTGCAGAAACAATAACACCAAACACATTGCATCCATATATTAAATATATAACAGTCCAAGAATTAAGTAAGGGGTCTGGTTATTTGCAAGCTATTGAAGAAGATGTTGTGGAAAGAGAACAAGGATTTTGTTTTATAATGAAACCTGATCAAATACCATACCAAGAACTTACAACCAATAAAGTAGAAGAGATCAAGCAAGATTTGCAAGAGCTCTTTTTGAATCAGAATGGTTTCAAGAAAGATG
>CAZDRR010000077.1:0-3526 GCA_964507955.1 uncultured Candidatus Saccharibacteria bacterium
TTGATATTAATGATTTTTCTTTTGTCCCAGATATCTCCTAATAAAAATACATGCTGAATATTTTCTTCTATAAGCTTAGTAAAGAATACCTCTTGTAAAAACACCTTTGTAGCGTTGAAGAATAGTTCACTATCTCCTCTTGCGCCAAAGTGTATGTCTGAGATGAATGCAACTTTCATTGATTATACCATAAATACGCCTCATCCTTGCTTATGTAGTGATCCCCATCATCTTCATATGTTTCAACATCAAACATTAAGTTCGCCTTTCCGGCTAGTTCTGCTTTTTCTGAAATAATCTTTCGCAGAAAGCACCAGTATACTACTCGAGAAAAATAGCCGAATGGGTTAAGTCCTTTTTCTGGATCAAAGCTTTTAACTGCTTTCAACTCATTTAAAATAGCATCACCTATCATATCTTCCTTAAAAGGATATCCATTAAAGTTAGGCCGCTTGGCCATATTGGTTGCTATCTTAATCAGAATCAGCCCGATTCCTTCAGACACTCGCGGTTCAGGTTTTCCTAGAGTTAATGCTGTTTGCAAAGCTTCTCTGTATTCTTTTAATAAACTCAAAAAGTCTATATTATCTACATAAATATTTGTTACTTTTTTGACCATAAGTTCACGTAGCCTCTCCTAAAATAAGTTCATAATTTCTCGTACACTGTATTCTAGTAGATTTACTCCGTAATGTCAACCTTTTCAATAGAGTATTGAAATCCTTCAGACTTATACAAGTTCAGTCGCTCTATTAGGTGTTTTAAGGAAAAATTCAAACGTCTAGTTCCAGAACTTAAATCATCTCCAAAATCTATCAACATTGCATGTTCTTTACTTGAGTGCTTCCTTAACCCTCTGCCTATACTTTGTAAGTTTCTAATCCTGCCTTTATGCGGATGCGCAAAAATAATGGTATGTAGGTTTGGGATGTTGGTTCCTGTTGCTGTAGTTGCATATGAGGCAAAGATCACTACATTATCATTATCTTGAGCAAACAACCGGATCTCTTCTCGTTTTACCGGATCGGTGTCCCCTGAGATAATAAACACGGTTTTACCATATTTTTTAGCTTCTTCTAAAGCTAAGTTATACAATACCAGCCCATGTTGATCTACCCGAGTAAATAATACCATTGTATTATGAGTTTGAGAAAGTGCGGTGGAGATGATTAGCTTGTTTCTTTCTTCTGATGACACCAACCAATCAATCTCATCGTTGTATGAGGAACAAGTTTCTTTAAAGCGTTTACACAGTTCTTTTGAATACACTAACATTTTAACAACAATCTTCAACTCACTCAGTACATCTTCATTAATAAGATCTTTAGTTGTAACTGTTCTAACTACAGGACCAAACAACCCCTTCAGCGTCATTTCATTAGACTTAGTCCCATCTAGTGTTCCTGTAAATCCGAATCTAAAGGTACTATACAACAGTTTGTTTACGATACTGGTTATACTAACGCTATCTGCTAAGTGTGCTTCATCACAGATATAAGAACTAAATCGATCAAAGAAGCTTCTAGGCTGTTTAACAACTGCATGCCAGTTAGTAATCAGAACTCGCTTTTTAGAGTTTAATGCGGTTGAACCATTAGATGCGTCAACCCAATGATCTACATCAAACGCGTCATTAACATAGCTTTTGAAATCTGATTGTAGCTGTGAGATCAACCCTAAGCTTGGAACTGTTATCAGTATGTCTCCTTCAGTGTGTCGGAGTAAGAACCTAACAATAAGGTAGATAGCAGAGCTTTTACCAGATCCAGTAGGGCTTAACACTAGAGCTTTGTTCATTGAGAGGACTTGTTTCACTAAGTCTGCTTGGAACTGATATTTACCAGTAGGAGATTTTTTGGTGATTACATCAAAGTTTGAACTAAACTCTTGAATCTCTTGAGAAAGATTAATGGTCTTTAGATTTGGGTCTAACCAATATGAATACTCATTCTTTTTACAAAACTTTACTAAGTCGATTATTAAACCGACTGGTAGATGTCGCTTATTAGTATTGAATAGCCGAATCTTCCCATCCCATATTCCTGCTTTGAATTTAGGATGATATTTGAAGTTAGACACATAAAAAGAGAATGCCTCGTTAAGCTCACGAGCAATCGCTATCTCCGAGTCTACTCTCAGTGATAGTTCATTCTCTTTATAAATCCTCACATCTTCTTTCATAGTATACCATTCTTAAACTTCAAAAATTCTATTGCATTACGGATGTGCCAGTTTCTCTGTGCAATATCTTTCAACTGCCGCTCAATGAGTTCACACTTAGCTTTCTGCTCCGCTGTTTTTAGTTTAATAGAGTTCAACTCTACATCTGCATCAAGATACATTTCCAAATCTTGCTTCAGAACCTTATGATCAAGAGGATGTAAGTGGTACTCCTCATCTCCTGCTTTTCCAGTATAGTAGTGAAACTTCTTCAGTTGTAAGATCTTACACTTACTCTCTAAGATCTTTAGTTCTCGTAGCTCATCGAAGAAGATTGTTGACCATTTACCGTGTAAGTAAGGAGTCTTTAAAGACTCTTCATCAAGAGCAGTCTTATCAATTTTACTATCTTCTTCAATCAGTTCGCGCAGCTCATCAATAGTCATCATAGTATAATCACCTTAAACAAATTCGTAGTACTGGTACCTAAAAATAGCAGAACAAATAACTGGAATGGTGTCGTTTTCAGAACTATCAAACGACACATTACCTAACATTGTAGGAAATGCGTATCTGAAAGCAACCCGAGTAGTTACATTCTTGTTATTATTCATTATTAACAAGGTTAAATCACGGAGAACTGCTCCTAGACGATTTCTTTTAGTTTCTTGAATCCAGTTATGTAAGAATTTAAAATTCGTGTAATCTTCATCTACTAAGAAAGTTATATTCAGTGGATCCCAATCAATGGTATCTCCTGGAACATACACCGCGTTGTTGCTATAGGGAGTTGGAACCTCTTGAAGATTAATATTAGGTAACTCTGTCGTTTGGATGAAGTAGTTAAGCTCCGGTACATCCCCTATTTCGAGTTTATAGTTAGAGATTGTTGCAATGTTGTAATTCAAAATATTTACCTCTTTTCATGTTTTACTTTAAAACTATTTATAATGGTTAGGTGATGCTGTCTTTTTGTATTTAGCTCACCTTTACACGAAAAATTTATCCCTTTAAAAACAACAAGCGTACGCCTAAATGTCTATATATATAGATAAAAAGCGTACGCTGCTTGTTTTTTAAGAGGTTTTATTTCGTGTACACCTAGTACCTGTGGATAACTTTATTACCCATGAAGTTTGTAAGGAAAGACCCGGACTTTTTATTAACCAACTAGATCATGTGGTCTTTATTTTTTATTAAAATCAAGAAGTTAAAAGGTAGCAAAAAATCATGCTAAAAATGGAGATTTTAGACGCACTCTAGCACCATAAAGCACTTATTTTGCTAGATCAAGTTTATAAACTATTGATATTCAATAGGAAAAAACCTAGGTTTTTTGGTTGTTTTAAAGCATCTTGGCTTTTCT
>CAZDRR010000078.1:0-3510 GCA_964507955.1 uncultured Candidatus Saccharibacteria bacterium
GAGGAATACTATGCCTAAGTATGTAATTCAGCAACGCCGTATCAGCGACTTCGAAGCAATTGTTGAGGCAGACAGCGAAGATGAAGCAATGGATATGGTAAATGAGGGAGATGTCGAATTCGACTTCATGCAAAGTGATGATGAATTTTTAATTGAGGAGATTAACTAATGGATGAACAGGCACTAGAGATTATTGAGGCGTTGAACGATTACTACGCTAACCCACAAGATTATACCCTCGCTGATTTTGAGGAAATCTTTCAGGACAGAGACCCATTTGAATTCCTCTAGGTAGGGATCCCCGAAAGGGGGCCCGAGCTACTTGACATAATATATTTATCACTAATAATATAATTACGATCAAAAATTTCTTTACGATGGGGTTGACAAATCCCTGAACTTTTGAGATAATTGATATATCAAAAACCCCAACTAGAAAGGTTTCCAATGGGAACTAGAGGACTTACTAAAGTCATTGACAAAAATGGTATAACCAAAGTTGCACAATATGGACAATGGGACCACTATCCAGAAGGCCAGGGCATTAAGATACTATCTATCCTTACCTCTGACCGTTATGCAGTAGAAGAGTTGGAACTATCTCTTGACAAATGCCGCTTTGTTTCTGACGAGGAGCGACAGCGTGTATACGATAACTACAACAAAGTTTATCCAGATAGCCAACACCTAAAGAAATTCTCTGCTATCCTACCTAGTTTTAGTAGAGATACCTGTGGAGATATTCTAAACGTAGTTCGTTGGTCTAATGCAGAGGTATTGCTTACAGACGAATCAGAGTTTGAACACGATGGTCTATTCTGTGAGGGTGTCTATGAAGTAAACTATGAGGCTAATAAGTTTATTAGTAAGTTTGCTGGATTGGTTGTAGAGTTTCCACTAGATTCCCTGCCTACCCCAGACGAATACCTAAATGCTTTTATTAGAGAGAGGGCTTTGCAAGATGCCTAAGTATACTGTTGTTGTTGAACGCCATTATTCATACGAAGTGCCTGTAGAGGCAGATGATGAAATGGCAGCAGTTGAACTTGTGAGGGACTACGAGATCGAAGATCTTGAGCCTTACGAAGTAGATGCTTATTTTGATTTTAGTGCTTGACACTGTCAGCGGTATCCTGTAAAATAGATACATAAACCCTAGTAGAAAGAACCCCATGCACGTATTACAGTGGATTGCCATAGAGGCAGATGACAAAGAGGACGCTTTGCGTTCTGTTGAAAGCAACCTAGAGGACATGCTAAATCCAGACTATTCTGGTGGCACTTGGTTTGATTGGTTTGTAGCAGGTGGTGGTCGCTGGAATGTTAGTGAAGGTGATGACCACATTGAGAGTTACAAAGAGGGCAAGACTAATCTTGTTATTCATGCTGGCACTGAGTTGGATAAGTTCAAGGAGCGTATCGCTACCTCGCTAGAAGCACGTAAAGAAGAATTTGACCGCTATGCTGAACAGGCACAGCCAGAGTTGCTTGCTAAGGTGATTGCTGGATACAACCCAAGTGAAGTAGATTATTCATACTTCACTGACCTATACTCTATCAAGAAAGTTATTGATATGGCATATGGCGAATGGGATTTCAACTCATATTTCTTTGACATGCATAACGATACCACTAACCCAAAATATACTCTAGAGGCTATTGACAAAGAGCCAGATATCTGGTATCTTGTTCCTGTAGACTTTCACTTCTAAGATAGGAACCCCTAATGTCTAAATTTATGACCTACGATTACTGGGCAGATACTTACAAGCCAATCAAGAATAATATTAGTAAGTATCCTAGTGATGACCTTATTCACTTTGAAACCTATGGCGAAGAAGTAGAGTTTGTCAAGGCACAATGGCAAATCAATCCCAATACTATTTGGACTGAAGTAGACGGAGATAGCGGAACTTACATTGTTGCTGGTTGGCACTTTGTAAATCGTATCTCTTATTACATTACCGAAAATCCTTGGGAAGATGAATACACAGAAATCCCTACTTGGTGCTGGCGTGAATGTGATTGCGTAGAGCAGAGCGAAGATGGCGAATATGACGAGAACTGTAGCGAATGCAACGAGGGTATGATTGATATCCCTACTGATACTATCGAAGACCTAAAGCAAATCTATGGAGAGGACAACGAGGACATTGTTGGTTAAGAAGTATACGCTCCTAGTAGATGCAGAATGGGAGAAGACTATCCTAGAGAAGTTTTACCCATTTGTAGAGGCTGGTGAAGTATTTCAGTTGCTGGACGAAGAGGAAGTCGATCTTTGTGAAGACTGTCAATCATACTTGACTAAGTCAGACGGTGAGGTTATAATGGATTGCTACAGATGCCCTGACCAGCAGGAATTCTGTTTAAACTGTTGCGGATGTCCAGAACATGAAGGTGGAGGCTACTATGAGTAAAGTTGAACAGTATTGGGACCTGAACATTTTCCTAGAGGACCTAGGTCACGACGAAGACGGCATTAATCAATGGGCAGATATCCTCACTATTAATCCTGTTATCTATAACGTTGACACTGAAGAGGGCCGTTCATGGAATGATTGGACTGATATCATCCACAAGGCTACCTTCGCAGAAACACGTTACATCTTGGCCCAGAGGCCTGATGCAGAATGGGGTAGTGACTGGACAGAGAGTCTAGAGAACTTCCTTCTCATTGCTCCTCCACGTATTGCAGAACTGCTGGAGCAACTACCTAAATTAAATAATGAATCTTCCCTGGTTGAGCTAGGCTCCTAGGGACGTAGTGAGGCAATGGCTAAGGGGTTGGCCACTCACTACACAGGGGGGAGGTCAGTAGATTGCCTATTGACTTCTCCCCTTATTTTTGGTAAAATGGCAAGGTATAACTGAAAAGAGTAGTATGAAACGACACTATAATACAGAAGAAGAAAAGGTAGCAAAAGCAATTGCCAAACTCATAGTAAATCTAGAACTAGACATTGAGCAAGTAGGAAGATACATTGCTAGATTTGTCAGTAGGGTAGCGTATAATAGACTAAGAACAATTGTAGAAAGTGCTGAATATGAAAGAGAACGAAATGAACGAAACAACATTCACCAGCAAATGTGAAATCCTTGCTGACCTATGGCTCAACTATCGTGATGATAGCGAGTTTGGTGATTTTATTACCTATTGCGATTTGGCTTTGCCTTTGGCTTATGCTTATGCTAATGCGATTATCACAGAGCGAACTGAACAGGCAACTAACTTTATCAATGAAGCGTGGGCATTGTTGCTAAATGGTCTTGGTATCGAAGACGCAGAGTTTGCTACGCTAGATGATGTGCTAGGAGCAGGAGAGGCATAGCCTCAAAACACGATCCCCTTTATGCTTGACATTTGGGGGAAAGTGTGCCCGAGCACAGCTCTGCCAAATTGTCAATATCAAATCATAACAAATTGATTACGAAGGTATTACGATTTCCCTGGTATATCCCCTAACCCCTTAGCAGAAAAAATCCAATTTGTCAATAGCCAAATTTGGTATA
>CAZDRR010000079.1:0-1125 GCA_964507955.1 uncultured Candidatus Saccharibacteria bacterium
GCAATCTTTTTTATTGAAGTAGACAAAATCAAACCAAACCCATTTCAAACACGAAGTGAATTTGATCAAGCGAAGCTTCAAGACCTTGCTGATTCAATCAAAATGTACGGAATCCTTCAACCGCTTGTTGTGACACGAAAGGAGGTTATCAAGGAGGATGGTGGACTTACAACCGAGTATGAACTTATTGCAGGAGAGCGACGGCTTCGAGCGTCTAAACTCGCTGGACTTAGAGAAGTTCCTGCACTTATTAGAGCTAAGGAGGATGATGATAGGGCAAAGCTTGAGCTTGCTATTATTGAAAACTTACAACGAGAAGATATTTCACCAGTTGATAAAGCACGGGCGTTCAAACAGCTTGCAGAAAAATTCGGTATGACTCATGGAGAAATTGCAAAGAAAGTAGGGAAGAGTAGAGAATATGTTTCAAACAGCATCAGAGTTCTTGGTCTGCCAGAAGAAATGCTTGAAGCAATGGCACAGGGCAAAATTACCGAAGGACACTCACGGCCACTTCTTATGTTGAGTGAACGACCTGAAGAACAACACGTTTTGTTTAAAGATATTATGCTTCGAAAACTTACTGTTAGAGATGCTGAAAAAATTTCAAGAAAGATTGCTATTGAAAAAGTACGAAAAACAAATCTTCTTCCAGATGCGCAACTTATGGAAATTGAACATGAGATTGGAACTATTCTTGGAACACGAGTAAATATTGCAAAGAAAGAAGAAGGAGGACGAATTCAAATTGATTTCTTTAATGAAGAAGATTTGCAAAACATTGTTGCACTTCTATTAAAGCGAGGAGGAACTATTCCTACTGCTCCTACTGCACCAGTAGTTGCACCTACTGCAATAGAATCAGTCGCAACACCAGAGGTAAAACCGTCTCAGATTGTTGAAGCACCACTTCAAATTGAATCAGTTCAAGAATCAGAAGTAACCCCACAAGAACTTATACGAGAATCACTTGCCGAAGAAGCAGAGCAAAAAGATGTTCCAATAATAGAGCAGGTAGAAGAAGAAAAATTTGCACAGCAACAAGTAACAGTGGACACACCTAATTATGGAGATGATGAAGAAGATCTGTATTCAATGAAAGGGTTTAGTTTATAAAACAAAAAG
>CAZDRR010000079.1:1225-3472 GCA_964507955.1 uncultured Candidatus Saccharibacteria bacterium
TTTTGTTCTAACAAAGTCAAAAGAATTTTTATTTCTTTTTTTTCTTAAATCCACCTCGTCGTCCAACCTTCTTTGGTTCAGCAAAAATCTTGAGTGCTTGATCGAGTGTCACATCATACACACTAATATCTTTGAGTGAACGGAAATCTGATTGATGAACAACATATGGCCCAAATCGTCCGTTGTTTGCAGAGATAGGTTCTCCTGATTCTGGATGATTGCCGAGTACTCGTGGAAGACTGAGGAACTTGAGTGCATCTTTGAGATCAACTGTTTCAATCGCAACTTCTTTTGGGATAGATGCTCTTCGAGGCTTTTTGTTTTCTTTTGTTTTTTCTCCAATTTGAACATATGGTCCAAATCGTCCTGTGAGCATATATACGGGAAGTCCTGTCTCAGGATCAATTCCAAGTGGTTCATCTTTTTTGATTTCAACTCCATCAATTGTAAGAGCACCATCACATTCAGGGTATCGTTCGCATGAGAGGAATTTTCCTCCACGTCCGAGTTTGATATCCATTCCGGCTCCACACTTAGGACATTTGAATGTTTCACTTTTTCCAAGTGTTGTTGCTTTATCTAATTTATCTTTTTCATCAACTTCTTTTTTGAATGTTGAATAAAAATCTTTAAGAGTCTTTGTATATGCTCGTTTTCCTTCAGCAATTTCATCAAGTTCATTTTCCATTTCAGCAGTAAATGTATCACTAATATATGTTGAGAAATTATCTTCAAGGAATGACGAAACAACATCGCCTGTATCTGATGGAACAAGTGCTTTATTTTCTTTTGTTACATACTCTCGATCAATAAGGGTCTTAATAATTGATGCATATGTAGATGGTCTTCCTATCCCTCGTTTTTCAAGTTCTTTTACAAGACCAGCTTCTGAATATCGTGATGGCGGTTGTGTTTCTTTTTTAATATCTTGAATATCTACGAGTTTGAGAGATTGGCCAACTTCAACTTCTGGAAGAGTCACATCCTCGCCCTTTGCTTTTGGATCAATAAGAAGCCAACCTTCTTTGATGATGATTTGCCCATTTGAAACAAAATTTGGAATAGATTTTGATTTTACATTTGCGACAATCTTTGTTCGCATGATTTGAGCGTCAATCATTTGGGATGCAATTGTTCTTCTCCATATCAAATCATATAGACGCTTTTGTTCGTCTGTTGCACCTTTTGATTTTGCAAACATACTTGTTGGTCGAATTGCTTCGTGAGCCTCTTGTGCATTTTTGGATGCTTTACCAAATGCTCTTGTTTGAATATATGAATCTCCAAATTCTTTTGAAACGAAACTTTTTATTTCTCCATATGCATGTGCAGAAAGATTTGTACTATCTGTTCGCATATATGTTATATGTCCGGCTTCATATAGCTTTTGAGCAAGAATCATTGTTCGTGAAGGAGAGTATCCAAGTCGTGTCGAGGCTGCTTGTTGAAGAGTAGATGTTGTAAAAGGTGGTCGAGGTGCTCGCTTAGCCTGTGTCTTTTTAACATCAATAATTGACCAAGTTTCCGCTTGCGCAGTAGTAAGAATATCTGTGACTTCTTTTTTTTCACGGGGTTCTTTTTCACATATAGTTGGAATTATGTGTTTTTTTCCATCATCAAATTGTGCTTCAAGTACCCAATATGTTTCTGGAATAAAGGCGCGAATTTGTCGTTCTCGTTCCATAAGAATTCTAAGAGCAGGAGACTGTACTCGACCTGCTGAGAGTCCATATCGAACTTTTTTCCAAATAACTCCTGAGAGATCATATCCTACAAGTCTATCAAGTACACGTCGCGCTTCTTGTGCTTGTTTGAGATTATCATCAATATTTCGGGGCTTACCAACAGCTTCTTTGATTGCCTCTTTTGTGATTTCATTAAATACAACTCTCTTGGGGTTTTTCAATTTGAGAACTTCTTTAAGGTGCCAAGCGATTGCTTCTCCTTCTCTATCTGGGTCGGGGGCAAGGAGTACTTCGTCTGCGTTTTTTACAAGATTCTTGATTGAAGAAATCACTTTTTCTTTTCCTGCAGAAACTTCATAATGAGGAATAAAACCACCTTCTATATCAATGGCTTTTTTATTTGATTTTGGTAAATCTCTAATATGTCCGATTGAGGCAACTACCTTATAATTTCCAATTTCTGATAAGTATTTTTCAATAGTTTTTGCCTTAGCCGGGGACTCTACAATTAAAAGTTTGTATGACATTAAATACAATTAATACTATATATAGTGTGTTTTGG
>CAZDRR010000080.1:0-3379 GCA_964507955.1 uncultured Candidatus Saccharibacteria bacterium
TTATTTAAAAAAATAAGAGATTATATTGATTTAAAAAATAGCATTAAAGAGAGTAATAATCTTGAAAAAAATTTAAGTGACTATACAAAATTAAAAATTCATTTTGGATGTGGTCCGAGAGTTATTAAAAATTGGATAAATATAGATCTATTTTTTGAACCATTTGAAAAATATTTAAAATATTACAAAGATGATTTTTACCCTGAAAATATTAGAGGGAATAGAAAAGATTTTTTTTCAATAAACATATTAAAGACTGGATTACCATTAAAAGATAATTCTGTAGATTTAATTTTTCATGAAGATTTCATAGAACACCTAGATCAAAAAGAACAAATAGTGTTTTTATCAGAGACCTTAAGAGTATTAAAACCTGGCGGAATTCATAGAATAAATACACCTGATTTAAACGAATCTATGAGAAAAAATAGTAATTTTAAATTAGGAAAAAACGGCGTTTACATAGAAGAGTGGGACAAACACGTTCATAAAAATGTTTTAACAAAAACATACTTGGATGATGTGGCCAGAATGATTGGTTATAAAGATGTAATTTTTCAAACACGCAATAAAAGCCTGTCGAATGAAATACCGAGAGAATACAGACCAGATCCAAAAGACAGAAATGAAGACGGAAATATATTTGCAGATTTAATAAAATGAAAATTTTTATAATACCAATAGATAAAAGATTTAGACCTAAAAAACAAAGGTTTAGATACCCCAAACATAATTCTGATTATGGAGTAGAGCAAGATTTTTATGAATATATTTCAAAAAAACATGATGTCTTAACTAAAAACGAAAATGAGGCTGATTGGCATTATTTACCGATATTCTGGACTCGCTGGCATTTAAATCATGAATATGGAAAAAGTGGTCTAGAAGAATTGCAAATTGAAATTAATAAGAAGATTATTAATCCAGAAAAAACTTTTATAATATGTCAGTATGATGATGGGCCAATAGTAGATTTAGGGTGTTCATTAAAATTTTTATCTTCAAGAAAAAGTAGTGATGGTATTGATATTCCCCTTTTATCTTCAAAACACAAAGAGCCCTTTTTTAAAAAAAGAAAAAAATATATCGCATCTTTTACAGGGAGAATTGGCACTCATCAAATAAGAAAACATATGGTTGATGATCTATTAAATAAAGATGAATTCTTTATTAGAGACGGAAATTTTAGTGCTAATTTTTTTGTTAAAAAAGTTTTAGAATCATACATATCTTTATGTCCTCGTGGTTATGGAGGCAGTTCTTTTAGGTTTTTTGAATCAATGCAACTAGGTGTTGTTCCAATGCTTATAGGAGATATAGACACGAGACCTTTTAAAAAATTCATAGATTGGAACAATATTAGTTTTTATGCAGAAAGTACTGAAAATTTATCTGGTTTTTTAAAAAGTTTAGATAAAGAGAATTTGTTATTTATGAGTAAAAATGCTAAAAAAATATATGAGGAAAATTTAGCTTATGGAAAATGGTGTGAGTTTGTATTAAAAGAACTAAATGAAAGACTTAAAAAATAATAAGATAAAAAGAATAGTAATTTGGGGTTTAAAATATAAATATCATACCCAAAGACATATCCATAAAGCCTTTTTTCAGACTGCAAAAAAAATGGGGTTGCAGACCATTTGGCTAGAAGACATTAAAAATAATGCACGGAAAATAAAATCTGGTGATTTAATAATATCAACACAAGCCATAGGAAAAATGGTTCCAGAAAAATTTAATTTTGAGGACTATAATATACCAATAAAAGAAGGTGTATTTTACTGTCTGCACAATTACAAGGAAGTTTTTATTAATAAAATAGAAGATAAAAATCTAATTAAATTACAAGTATATAACAATACCGATGGTGCTGAAGAGTCAGATCAAAAATGGAATCCGGTAACTTTCTTTAATTCAAAAACAAGAACCCTTTATCAACCTTGGGGCACAAACCTATTACCTAACGAATTTAAAAAACCTGTTTTTAGCAAAAAACCTTTTGTATTTTGGATAGGAAATGTTTGGAATGACAAACATAATCAAGGAAACATAAATGAGATTGCGGAATTAAAAAAAGTTTTATCAAAAAATAAAATTAGGTTTATAAAAATTAAAGTTATTCCTGATTTGTTACATATTTTATTAATTAGAAACTCTAGAATAGCGCCCGCAATAGGAGGCAATGTTCAAGTACAAAGAAATTATCTACCTTGTAGAATGTTCAAAAATATTTCTTATGGGCAACTTGGTATAACAAACATAAGAAAATTCAAAGATATATTAGGAGATAGTTTTATAGAGGGAAATACAATACAAGAAGTAGTTGAAAATACATTAAAACTTTCAAAAGAAGAATATATATTAAGAATAAAGCAACAGCAGCAACAAATTAAAAATTATACTTATAAAAATGCAATTGAAAATATAATTAAAGCATTTCAGGTATGAAAAAAAATAATATAAGTTTTATCATTCCAGCATATAATTGTGAACAGACAATAAAAGATTCTGTTAATTCTATAATAGAAACAAATTTTGAATCAGGAGATGAGATAGTTATAGTAGATGATGGTTCAAATGATGGAACAAATAAAATTCTTGAAAAGATATGCAAAGAAAATCCTGAAAAAATAGTAGTAGTTACACATAAAAAAAACAAGGGTGGTGGTGCTGCTAGAAATACTGCTATAAAAAATTCAAAAAATGATTTAATATTTTGTTTAGACTCAGATAATTTGTTAGAAAAAAACAGCATTATCAACCTAAAAGAAAAATTGTTGCAAAATAAAATTTTTTCAGCTGCAGCTTTTAAGTTTGTAAAATATTTTAGAAAAGATAATAAAATTACACATACAACAGAATATAAAGATGATTTTGTTAATTTTGAAGATATTTTGGCTGGACATACAAACCCAGCCTCGAGCGGTAATTACCTATATTACAAAAAATCTTGGGAAATTGCCGGTGGTTATTCTGAAAATTCTGGTGCATTAGATTCTTGGAGTTTGGGATTAAGGCAAGCCGCTTTAGTTGGACCAATCTTGATAGTTCCTGATTTTGGATATTTTCATAGATATGGTCATAAATCATATTGGATAAGAGAAGTTAAGAAAGAAAAAATATCAGAACAAGCAGAAGCTATTTTAAAACCTTTTTTTCATAAAATTAATGATGAGGACGTCAGATATATGCAAGAGAATTTAGATTGGTTTGAAAATTTAGCTAAAAAACAAATTAGATTAAAAAATTGTAATAAAGGAATTGACGGGACTTTGGTTATTAAAAATAATAATATATTTAATAAGATATATTATCAGATAAAAAATATAATAAAATAATGAAAGAACTTATTAAAAAATTAATAAAAATTATACTATCC
>CAZDRR010000081.1:0-3265 GCA_964507955.1 uncultured Candidatus Saccharibacteria bacterium
TTTTTAAGAAATATAGTATCATTATTGGTACAACTCCATACGTTTATCAAGAGAGATAGGAAGAGTATTGGCTCAATGATCTATCCAGCAACCTGTTTGAGAAATCAGATAAGGTGCTCCATCCAATCCCGAAAGGGAAAGATAATATCTATCAGAAATTCTTTCCTAGACGGAAGGAGTTTTTATTTAAAGTAACAAAATAGCAGTATGATAAAAACAGCAGAATCAGTTTCTATTGGACATCCAGATAAAGTATGCGATCAGATTTCTGATGCAGTCTTGGATGCATGTCTTGAACAAGATCCACACACAAGAGCAGCAATTGAGGTCTTAGGCGGACACGGAATAATTACAGTTACAGGTGAGCTCACAACAAAAGCTCGTGTGAATATAAGAAAAATAGCTCAGCATGTGTACAAAGAATGTGGATACAACGATGCAATTGGTGTAACGGTTAATGTCGTTGAACAAAGTCCTGAGATTGGACATGGAGTAGATAATGATGGTGCGGGAGATCAAGGGATTATGGTTGGATATGCAACAAACGAAACAAAAGAATTCCTTCCACTTGAAGTTGTGCTTGCACGAAAATTAACTAAGGGGATGGGGAAGAGAGATGGTAAAGCTCAAGTTACAGTTGAAGATGGTAAGGTTATTTCAGTGCTTACATCTATGTGTAATGCAGATTACGGTAAAGATTCGGCGATTGTAAAAGTAATCAAAAAAGAGATAGAACCGCTCATTGCACCAGGACTTAAACTAAAAGATATTTGGCTTAAAAATCCAAATGGAGATTGGACAATCGGAGGATTTGAAGCAGATACGGGGCTTACAGGACGAAAGCTTGCTGTAGATAATTATGGTCCAAATATTCCTCTTGGGGGAGGATGTTTTTCTGGAAAGGATGCAACAAAGGTAGATAGAAGTGCTGCATATATGGCACGACGAATTGCGGTTGATTATTTAAAGAAAAAGAAAGCAAAAGAAGTATATGTACATCTTGCATATGCAATCGGTGTTGCGGAGCCAACTATGGCAGTAGTTACAGTAGATGGCGTGCAAGAAATTATAAAAGGATATGATTTACGACCACAAGCTATTATTAAGTTTTTGAAATTGAAAAAACCACAATTTGCTGATACTGCAAAGTACGGGCATTTTGGTAATGGATTTATTTGGGGGTAAATATAATTTGGTCTATAAAAACAAAAGGCGGACCCTTCGGGTCCGCCTTTTGTTTTTAACACTTTTTTCTAGAATTACTACCTATATAATGATATTATTAAAAGTGATGGAACCAGATGTAGAATTTGTAGAAGATAAAACTTTTTTAACTGCATTACCTGAAGAAAAAATCCCTGAAAAAAGTATAGAAGGGTGGTTTTATAAAAAGTTTCCAGGTAGTATTGCACTCAAAAGACTTATTCTTATTTGTATTGTTGTTATACTTTTTCTTATCTCGGGAATATTTTTTTTGTTATCAAGATCAAATTCTCTAGATATATTTGGTAATGTTGGTTAAAAGTTTTTAACACTTATTTTTATTTCTGATTTTAAAGTTAATATATCTTGATATGATATAAGTATGTTCTATAAACACAAAAAGCAAAGGGGATTCACTATAATGGATATACTTATAAGTACGGCTATCATTTCTTTGCTTTCTTCTGTTTTTCTATTTAGAGTTACCGAAGCAAAAAAGAAAGCTGAAGATTCACAAATGAGGGTTGAATCACAGCAAGTAAGTAATGCTGTTGCTTTATATAAAAATGATCATGGTGGACAAGCACCTATTACTGCGAATGGAGGTGGATATGGTACTGTGGGAATCATGCATTCAGAAAGTGATCCTAATTCTGACTATCTCCCAACAATGCAAACTCTTGTTGATGGTGGATATTTAGGAGAAATACCAACAAGTCCTAATGGGTCAAGTTATGTATATGGAGTTTCTTCAAACGGTGAAGATGCGGTCTTTGCTGCGCGAATGAATAATTCTTCAAATAATTCAAACCGTAATTCATGCAGTGTCGTCTTAGACGAGCAACTTGTATCAAATTCAAATTCTTGTCCTGATAATCCAACAGTTCCTTTTCCTTCTCCTGTTAATTTTGCTGTCTTTAGAGTACCGCTTCCTGCTGCTGGAGGTCCAACAGGAACCTGTACAACAGGATCACTTTCTTCTTATCTACCTAATATGTATTCTGGACCATACACATGTATAGATAACAATACTACAAATCAGAATAATCTCTGCTCATGTTCAAATGGAATTGCTACATCAAACAATATTAGTATTACTCCTACCGAAGTATGTACTGCAATGTTTGATACTAATTGTCAGCCTCGTCCCTCATCTCAAATATATTCTTATTACAAAGCTTTTGCATTTGAAAATTCTGCATATCAAAACTATCTGATTTATTTAGGTCAACTTCAAGCATACCAACAGTCAGTAGCAGAACTTGAAGCATGTCAGCAGAGTCAACAAGGACAAAGTAATACTTCTCCTCTTTGTGATGGTACATCTAATTCTGATTATTGTCAGTGTATTTAACCCTTTTTATTCTCTAGTACAACAGATAGTGCGAGTGCAACAATTACAATATTTTTAATAATATATTGTCCTGCGAGTGTTGGAATAAGAAATGATTGCCATGTGAGATTAGGAAGAAGCAGGAGGGGGAGCATGGTAGTGAACATATGTGGAATCAAAAATATAATTCCAATTTTTGTTGTCTTTTTAAATAAAAGTAAAATCGCAATTAACATTTCTACAAGGCCGAGCACAATAATAAATGACTCAAACGGCCACATTTTTATTATTGGAATTTGAATAAGAAGTTCTCGCACAAGATCATTGGCGGGTGAGAGACCTGTCAATTTGATTGCGCCAAACCAGAAGAAGACTGTAAAAAGTGCAAGATGAGCAAGAAAGAATGTAACTTTTTTGTGCATATTATTTATTTTTTTGAATATATATGTAAATATCTTCAAGTGCCTTGATTGCATCTCCTGCTGCGATATTGTTTTGGTGATATAAACCATTTGTACAATCTCCTGCAGACCATACACCTTCAAGAGATGTTCGGTGATTCCATGGATCAATTATCACATGTTTATCTTCCGTAAGATTTACAAGGCCTTCTGCAAATTGTGTTGTAGGAATTGCTCCAATTTCTACAAATATTCCTGAAACAGGTAGAACATTCTCTTCTCCTGTTTTTACATTTTTATATTTTAATCCTGTTACAAATTGTTCACC
>CAZDRR010000082.1:0-3260 GCA_964507955.1 uncultured Candidatus Saccharibacteria bacterium
CACCCTTAAGAGTTGTTGATCCTGTTGAACCACCTGTTGTAGTTCCAGTTTCAGCAATCTTAGCTCGTGACATTGGTCCGAAGTATCCTGTTGCAGGAAGTCCTACGGCTGTTTGCCATTTGATAACAGCTGCTTTTGTAAGAGCACCAAAGTATCCCTTTGATGTTCCAGCTGGAATTGTAAGGTATCCCTTAGATTCCAAAACTGTTTGTAGTTCTGTAACGTCTGCTCCAGTTGATCCTAAAGTAAGATCTCGTGTGAAAGCAGCGTCTGCTGCAACTGCTGTAAGAGCGAATGCTACTACAGCGAAGATTCCAGCAATTTTAACATTAAGTTTCATATATGTTTGATAATTTTGTTAGTTAAGTATAGAGGGCAGTTATTATAAATTTGCTTACTCTACACTCACTGATAAATTAATAATTAATTATTAATTCAAATTGTCGGTACAATTTAAATCATTTTTTGATTTTGATTATGGACGTACCCCATAATCCTTGCCTGACCGAGACAAGTTGATTTACAAGAATGTAAATCAGATATAATCACCAACTTATATACTCCGGAAGAGAGCATATAAGATTAGCTTCAAGTTGTTACGACTGAGTCTCTTTTCATTAACTAACCATAACAGGATAAGCCACGCGGTATAACCTAAAAAGCAACAGATATTGTCATTGAATCTTTTGCATGTCATGACATTTTTACATGTCATCTGCATATGTAATTTTCAATGTTCAATCGTACTGTGTTACTGCCTTTTCAGGACCCCTTTACTCTACGTATATAAAGTAAGGATGCGGACAAACTCATAGAGTTCGCCACAACATATATAGTACCCTTTTAGAGCAAAATAGTCAATAATTGCAACAAATTATTTTAATGTGCCCTAAAACAAGTTAGAACCAACAAATCCGATTAGATAAGCTGATATTTTGCCCATCTTCGCTCTCCTTCTTTTTTGATTTGTCCTTTATCAATAAGTAACTGGAGGGTTCTCTGTATAGTCTTCTCACTTACATCAAATATAACGGTTGATATGTCCTTTATTGAGACAATCCCCTTATCTCGAATAACATCTAAAACTCTTTTTTCTCTATCATCTTTTGACTCTACTGGCATGGGCACAGACTTAGGTTTGATCTGCGATTGCAAAGGTTTCTTAAAGGACATTTTTATGCTTGTGGATACAGGAACATGTACTTCTTTGTCCTTTATAAAGGACACCTTCTCCTCTATTGGCTTGTGCGCTTTTGGTTGATTTATTACAAATAAATCAGACTTGAATTGCATCTGTCCTGATTCACTCGCTGACTGTGTGGATAACTCTTCTATATGTTTATGTAAATAATTAATTTCACTCTTAATTATTTCAATATTAGATGCAGAAATATAAGAAGAAATAAATGCAAGAGTAAGAAGTGAACTCATATATTGCAAGAGAGTATGTGCCTTATCAATATCTACCTGCGCAACACCTGTCGTTGAAACAAATTTAGAAGTAGTCTCAAGAAGATCATGGGCTGTCTTTTTAATATCTGAAAGAAGAGGATCATGATCCGGAACAAACTTAGAGAGCATGTACACTCCATATGCGATCCTCTCTGTTTTTCGTATTACAAAAGATACATGTTTGTCCTTTATGAATTCCTTATATTCACTGAACTTATTCACTATATTCTTTTCTTCTTCTATGTGTCTTTTATCCATATTTATTTATATGTCTTTTATAAGTTTCAACCTTATATATAGGACATTATATCTTTTTTTAAAATAATGCAACTTATAGATTGTCTTTAACAATTAAGCTTTACTCTATAAGGATATTTATCCACAGGTATGATAAAATAAACATATAAATTATAAGGGGTTTGTCATCCTGAACTTGTTTCGGGATCTCGTAATAAAACGACGATATCCAGGGTCGTGCCCAGGGATGACATGAGTGTAAAATTAACAACAAAATCAATGGGAAGAAAAAAGAAAAGTGAAATAGAAAAAGAGGAAAAAATACGACACTTAAAAGAAGAGACTATTGAAACAATTTGGGCAATCGTATTCTTTCTTATTTCCCTATTTCTTCTTCTCTCTGCAATTGGACAAGGAGGAAAAATTGGTTATTGGTCGTACACACTACTAGATAAATTATTTGGTGTTGGTTACTATCTCATGCCAATAATTCTTATTGCATTAGGAGTTTCTTTCTTGAAAGAAATACGCAATAACTTTGCCACGCCAAAAATTATAGCGTCAGCAGTTCTATTTTTATCAAGCCTTAGCCTTGTAAGTCTCCTATCAGAAAACAGTGGAGGAACTGTTGGTTCAATTGTTGCAAAACCACTTCTTGGAATGTTTGATTTTTGGGCAAGTTTATTTTTTACAATAGGATTAATTGTAATATCTATAATTATCGTTCTTGATGCAAAAATTAAATTTACACGAAAACCAAAAGAAGATATCCTTGATCCACTTAAAGATACAAAAGATAATAAAGTATTCACAGAAACAAGTGACCTTAAAACAAATATTCCTCTTGAAACTGAACAAAAACCAGTAGAAGAAAAGCCTCTACTCAAACAAGAACCCCCTAAAAAACAAGACCTTGAGGATAATGAAGATTTATCCCCTAAAAAATCAAGCGGACTTATTTTCTTTCCTGGCTCAGTATCAGGAAAAGAGTTTACTCCTCCGCCACTGTCACTTCTTGAAAAAGATTCTGGCAAGCCAGGTGTGGGTGATATCAAAGCAAATGCAAACATTATTAAGAGAACACTCTTTAACTTTGGAATTGAAGTAGAAATGGATGAAGTATCTATTGGACCATCAGTAACGCGATATGCCCTCAAACCAGCTGAAGGAGTTAAGATTAATAAGATTGTAGGTCTTCAAAATGACCTATCTCTTGCACTCGCTGCTCACCCTCTTAGAATAGAGGCCCCTATCCCAGGTAAATCACTTGTTGGAATTGAAATACCTAATACTCAAAAAACAAAAGTAGGTCTTGGTTCTATGTTTGATAATTCACAATTTAACAATTCTGAAAAACCTCTTCTTGTCTGTCTTGGAAAAGGAATCACAGGACAAGCCGTATTCAGTGATGTTGCAAAAATGCCTCATATGCTTATTGCAGGAGCGACAGGATCAGGTAAATCAGTTACTATCCATGCGATTCTTACTTCCCTTCTCTATCGGAACTCACCTGATGACCTTAAATTCATCATGATTGATCCTAAACGAGTAGAACTTACTCTTTATAATAA
>CAZDRR010000083.1:0-3212 GCA_964507955.1 uncultured Candidatus Saccharibacteria bacterium
AACCAAATATGTGATACAGGAGTTGCAAGATCAATATGTCCCATTCGTTCTCGTCGAACAATAGATCGTGTGATTTCTACTCCACATTTTTCACAAACAATTCCTTTATATCTTATACCTTTATATTTTGCACAGTAACATTCATAGTCTCGTTCTGGTCCAAAGATTCTTTCATCAAAAAGACCGTTCTTTTCACTTCGTTGTGTTCGATAGTTTATTGTTTCTGGTTTTGTTATTTCACCATGTGACCAAGAAAGAATTTCCTCAGGAGATGCAATCTTGAGCTCTATTTGAGCGATATCATTTTGTTTTGTGTGTTGCTTTTTCATATATATGAATGTTACTGATTATTCTTCTGATAATTTTTTATCTTCTTTTTCTATAAGGTTCACATTAAGTCCAAGTCCTCTTAGGTTATTAAGAAGTACATTGAATGAAGCAGGAATATTTGCTTCTTTAATTGATTCACCTTTTACAATAGAATCAAATGCAGCCGATCGACCTACAATATCGTCTGATTTATATGTAAGAATTTCACGTAGAGAGTGAGCTGCTCCATGTCCAAGAAGTGCCCACACCTCCATTTCTCCAAATCTTTGTCCTCCGTTTTGTGCTCGTCCTCCAAGTGGTTGTTGTGTGATAAGAGAGTATGGACCTGTTGATCTCATGTGAATTTTATCTTCAACCATATGGTGAAGTTTCAACATATACATGTATCCAACAGCAATATCTTGATCAAATTTTTCACCAGTTCGTCCATCAAAAAGTGGCATTTTTCCTGATCTATCAAACCCAGCTTTTTCAAGTTCGTCTTTAATCTCTTCTGCAGTAGCACCTCCAAAGGCAGGACAGATAGCTTGATATCCAAGTGCTTGTGCTGCAAGCCCAAGGTGAAGTTCTAGAATTTGTCCAAGGTTCATACGTGATGGAACTCCAAGTGGTGTAAGAATAATATCCACAGGTCGTCCATCTGGCATATATGGCATATCTTCTTCTGGAAGAATTCTAGAAATAACTCCTTTGTTACCGTGTCGTCCGGCAAGTTTGTCTCCAACTTGGATATTTCTAAGTTGAGCAACTTCAATATGAATTCTCTTAAGAATTCCTGATTCAAGTTTATCTCCATTTTCTCGTGAGAATACTTTTACTCCAACTACTCGTCCTTGTTTTCCTCCTTCTACTCGTTCTGATGTATCTTTTACATCTCGTGCTTTGTCTCCAAAAATAGATCGAAGAAGTCTTTCTTCTGGTGTAAGTTGTGATTCACCTTTTGGCGTAATTTTTCCAACAAGAATATCTCCAGGCTTTACCTCTGCTCCAACTCTAATAATCCCTTCTGCATCAAGATTTTTAAGTTTGTTTTCTGACACATTAGGAATATCAGGCGTTGTTTGTTCTGGACCAAGTTTTGTATCTCGAACATTAACAATAACTTCTTCCATGTGAATAGATGTAAGAGTTGAATTCTTTACGAGTTTTTGAGAAATAATAATAGCATCTTCATAGTTATTTCCAGACCATGACATGAAAGCAACAAGAAGGTTTTTACCGAGGGCAATTTGTCCGTGCTCTGATGAAGATGTATCAGCAAGAAGATCTCCCTTCTTAACTTTTTGTCCAACCTCTACAACAGGTCTGTGGTGATGGTTTGTAAATGAGTTTGTTCTAACAAAGTTATCAAATTCATAAGATATTTTTTTACCTTTTTCATCTGATACTTCAATTTTCTTTCCATCAAGATATGAAACGGTACCGTTTATATCACTTCTTACAATTCGTGAATTACTTCCAAGAACAAGTGCCTCTGTTCCTGTTGCAACAAGAGGAGCTTCTGCTTGTAGAAGAGGTACAGCTTGTTTTTGCATGTTTGAGGCCATAAGTGCTCGGTTTGCTTCGTCATGATTCAAAAATGGAATCATACTTGTAGCAATTGAGAATGCTTGATTGGTTGCAATGTCCATATAATCAACTTCCTCTGCAGATACAATTTCTGGTTTACCATTATGTCGTACACTTATAGACTTTGATACAAAAGATCCGTCTTTTGAAAGTTCATGTGCAGCATGGGCAATTTTAAACCCTTCTTCTTCAAGAGCATTTAGATATACAATTTCACCTGTAACTTTTCCTTTTGAAACTTTTACATATGGGGTTTCAATAAGACCAAAATTATTTACCTTACAGTAGTTAGTAAATCTAAGAATAAGACCGATGTTTTGTCCTTCAGGTGTTTGAATAGGACAAACTCTACCGTATTGTGATGGATGCACATCTCGAACCTCAAGACCTGCTCGTTCTCGTGTAAGTCCTCCTGGACCGAGTGCGGAAATAGTTCTAAGGTGTTCAATTTCATACAGCAAGTTATCTTGTGTCATGAATTGAGATAATTGGTTTGTAGTAAAGAATTCTTTAATTCGTGCTTGAAGTGGTCGTGGAGAAATAAAATTCATTGGAAGAACAGTATCTGTCTCAATTGTAGACATTCTATTTTGAATGTTTCGCTTCATTTGAGTCATACCTGTTCGTACTTTTTGTTGTAACATTTCTCCTACAAATCTAACTCGTCTTGAACCCATATGATCAATATCATCTGGTTTTGCATGTGGAGTATGATTAAGTTCAATTGCGTGTTTGATAATAATCGCAAAATCACTCAAACCAATAAGTTTATTTTTAAGAGTTTTTTCGTCAGTAGGAAGTCCGAATCTATTGTTGAATTTAAATCGTCCAACAGGAGAAAAATCGTATCGTTCTTCATTTATAATTGAGTTAACAAATTCTTTTGCATTATCAAGGGTTGCGAGATCTCCGTCTCGAAGTCTCTTATAGATGTCGAGATATGCAGCATCTACAGTTTTTACTTCATCTCTTTTAAGTGTTTTTTGAATTCCTTCAAGTGCTTTTTCATCATCCTTAAAGAGGTCTAGGATTTTTTCATCTGTATCAGCACCAAGAACTCGAAGAAATGTTGTTGCGTAGAATTTTCTGTTTTTATCAATTCGAACATACACAAAATCATTTGCATCTGTTTCGAATTCAATCCACGCTCCTCGTGCAGGAATAATCTTTGCTCCGAAGTAACTTCGTCCTCTAATCAAATTTGAAGTAAAGATAACTCCAAATGATCGTGCAAGTTGTGGAACAATAACTCGTTCTATTCCATTAATAATAAAAGTTCCGTGACGTGTCATCAACGGAAAATCAGCCATAAA
>CAZDRR010000084.1:0-3205 GCA_964507955.1 uncultured Candidatus Saccharibacteria bacterium
CCATACCAACTATCAGGAATTGGAAGGAGTGATTTTGAAAGAATTCTCCAACCATCAACCTCAATACTTTGTTGTCCTGATTGTGTTACAAAAAGTACACCAGAGATTTCAATAAAATCTCCTGTATCCATTGTCTCTTTAAATAACTCAAAAGAATCCTCTATTGATGAATTTCCAATATAAGAAATAGGATTATCTTTTTTGAAAACAACCTGGATCTTTGCAGAGCCATCAAATACATCTACAAACAAAATTGCACCCTGTCCTCTTTTGGACATTATTCGTCCATTGATAATAACTTTCTCTTTTTTTGATGAAAGAGATTCAAAATCTGTAATAAGTGTTTGTATTTCGTGAGTCCTATTGGAATCACTTGGATATACTTGAATACCCTTTGATAGTAATATGTCTTTTTTTTGCAGCCGTACTGCTCTTAGTTCTTCATGTGATGCCATGAAAAGATTATATCATTATTTAACGTCAACGACTGTATATTTTACACTTCCTTTTGGAGATTGAAATTCAAAAGATTCACCTTTCTTTTTTCCAAAAAGTGCAGCACCGAGCGGAGAATTGTGAGAGATTTTACCAACTGAAATATCAGCTTCTTCTGAACCCACAAGTGTAAATATTATTTGTGTTGAATCTCCCGCTTTTGTAACAGTTACTTTTGAACCAACTTCAACAGTATCACCTGATTTGTGAGTAACGATAATTGCATTCTTAAGAATAGTTTCGATTTGTTGAATTCGTGCTTCCGTTTGAGCTTGATCTTCTCGAGCTTCATGATATTCAGCGTTTTCTGAAAGGTCACCAAGAGATCGAGCATATTCAAGATGCTCAGCGATTTCTTTTCGCTTTACAGTTTTGAGTTCATGCAATTCTGCTTGCAATTCATCAAATTTCTCTTGTGTTAAATACTCTTTTTCCATAATTAATAAGGTTTATTAAGTAAAGCCCCATTATACGGATTTTTAGCCAAAAAGCAACCTTCCCGTATCCTGTTTATAAGTTATTATTCAAAATATTCTGGTGTGTAAATTGCCATCCAATCAAAGAGTTTTCGAGATACAGCCACTCCTCCAATCACATTATGTCTACTACCTTTTTCCATAACTACTACAAAAGCATAGCGTGGATTATCATATGGGAAAAATCCAGTGGTCCACGAGTTTACATTATCCTTTGTAACCCCTAATTCAGCAGTACCGGTCTTTGCGGCAATTTTTACAGCATTCATATTAAGTCCTTTTGCAGTACCTTCTAAAACTCCCTGACGCATCCCCTCCTGAACAATTTTCCATACCTCTGGCTTTATTCCTTCTATTTTATGATCTACTTGAGGTTCAGCATCTTTTACTATAATAGGATTAAAAATAGTACCTTTGTTTGCAATAGCCGCAACAGCGCGTACCGCTTGAAGAGGAGTTGCTTGAAAACCATATTGTCCAATTGATGTAAAATAAGTGTCTCCAAGTCTCCATATGTCTCCATCAAAATTTTCTTCTTTCCATTTTGGATTTGGAATAGTGCCAGCGTAAGATGATGATATATCCCCTTTAACAGGAGAACCGAAGCCAAATTTTCTATAATATTGTTCAAGCTTTGTTATTCCAAGACCATCAATATCTTTATATCCACCACCGACGACATAAAAATAAATATTTGAAGATACTGCAAGCGCCTTTCGTACATCTACTGGACCATGTGCTTTCCAATCAGAAAAATACGATGGATTAGAAGGATCATATGGATTAGGAACTTCAAGCTTTCCTGTACTTACAATATTTGTATATTGATCAATCACCCCTTCATTAAGAGCACCCACTGCAACATATGGTTTTACAATAGAGCCCGGAGTATATAGACCTTGTGTAATACGATTTAAAAATGGTTTTCTTTTATCCTGATTAATTTGTTTAATATATTCAGAATCACCATCTGCAAGTTTTTGAGAGTCATAATTTGGATATGAAGTAAGAGCTAATATTTCACCAGTATGAATATCCATTATTACACCTCCACCTCCCTGGAATGGAACTTGTTCTGCAATCTCTTTTATTGATTTATATAATTGTTCCTGAATACGCGAATCAATTGATAAAGTTAATGATTCTCCTGGATCAGGATGATGGATTATATTTTGAGAAACAATATCTCCAAGTGCATTAGTTTCAGTAATACGCGAGCCATTCTTTCCTCCAATAATGTGCTCAAATTGCTTTTCTATCCCCTCTTTACCAGAGTAATTTAATTCGTAATAAAATCCCTTTGCATCTTTTTTAGGATAAGTAATAAATCCAAGTAAACTAGAGATGCCTTCTTTTTTTGTATACATTCTTTTTGCAAAATCGTCATTTTCTCCTTGTGGTTCATTCCAAATAAGTGACTCACCGTTTCGATCATATACATTCCCTCTTGTTGCAAAAATTACACTATCTTTTAATCTATTATTTTCACTTAAAAAATAGTTATCTTCTCCATTCACAATTTGGAGCATAAATACCTTATATAAAAGACCAAAAAATATAATCCCGAAAGAAAGAAAAAGTATTGTAAGAGTATTCTTTGAAATTGGTTTTTCAATTCTCCCTTCAAACTGATCAGTATTGAAATTCATTAAGTTTGCAGAATCAAGAAACACAACATCAGGATCGATATCATATACTTTATACTTACTCTGTCTAATTTTTTTTAGTACCCTAAACATATTTAGTATAGTATCAATCTTTTCTTTATTTGTTTAACTAGCATAAACAATACTACTGAGGCTATTGAAAAACCATATAAACCAAAAGTTGTTACCTGAGAATGATATACAACATCCCAAATAAAACCAAGCACAATAATCTCATAAAATTTTTCATAATAAAAAAGCGCAGATAATCCCAGAATAAGAGATATCCACCAAGGAACAAAAAATGGAGAAAGGATAATACAAATTCTTATTATTATATGTACTTTATTCATATAATTATAAACCTACAGTTACATACGATAATGTATTAAGAGGTGTAGGTAAATTAAAATAAACTTTTTTAAACAAATCTTGTTCTTTTGATTCAACAAATTCAACAACTCCTAATATGAGAACACTTTGATCTGGATAAATGACAGGCTCCCCTTCTTTCACCTCTAATTCTTTTGAAGCTTCAAATACATATCTACCGCCACCTAATCCCTTTGCTTCAAATTGTGTACCTCC
>CAZDRR010000085.1:0-3198 GCA_964507955.1 uncultured Candidatus Saccharibacteria bacterium
GTGGACCTGACAGGATTCGAACCCGCTGCCTCCTCAGTGCAAGTGAGGCGCTCTACCAAGTGAGCTACAGGCCCATAAATAATATTTACAGGACTTAGTTAAACTAAGTACCGATTATTATACGAAAAAGACAAAAAAAGACAAGTGAGAATCTTAAGTTGAACTATTAATCTAAAAACCAATTTTTCTCTTATTTAGTGCTAAATTGATTATATGATCCACAAGCTCATCCTCTTGAACTCCAACCATCTTTAGAGATTCATCATAAATAGAAGCATCTTCAAATGATGGAATAGTGTTAGTCTCAAGCGCATAGACCCCTCTTTTAGGATGAACTCTAAAATCAGTCATGGCTAGAGAATCTAAATCTAGTTTAGCATGTACACTCTTTGCAATATCTTCAATCATTTCTTTTTGATCTTTTGAAAGATTATGAATTGGAAAAAATGAATGTGTGTTATTAAATTTATGGTCATAATTAATAATATCAGGAGTATCTACACCGACAGGAATAAAACTATATAATTCTTTTCCTCTAAAATCTTTTGCAGTAAGAACAGAAACATCAAGTCCTTCAATATATTCTTCAACAAGTGCAAATCTGTCTCTTTTTAAAATCCAATCAACAAATCTTTTCATATCATCAAAGTTATATGCAAGAAAAACTCCAATTGATGAACCATTAGATACAGGTTTCACAATAGCTGGAAGAAACATTTTATGATGTAACTCTCTTTTTTGTAATTCAACATCACCTTCTGAATCAATAAGTACATGGTGAGGAGTTTTTATTTCGTGTCGTTTGAGAAAATTTTTAAATTCATGCTTATTATGCGAAAGCATACTTCCAAATGTTGATGCATTATTGTGTTTTACACCAAATGTATCAAGATATTTTGTAAGACGACCGTTTTCTCCATCACCACCCTTCATAGTATTAATCACCATATCAAAATCCCGTACAAGATTTCTTTTGTCATAGGGAACACCCTGAACAAACCATTCCCCTGTTCTATCAACCATAATATCTGTAACATTCTGATACCCATCAATTCTATTTTTGAGTTGTTCTCCTGATTTTATAGAAATAGGATGTTCATCACTGTTCCCCCCTTTCAAAATAGCTACTTTGTATTTTTTATTCATTGCTAACATTATAACCTAATAACAAAGATATATCTTTACTTTAGATGTAGATAACTTAAAAAGAACAGCCTATACACCATGACGGCGTATAGGCTGTGCGAAACACGAACAGAATCCCATCAAGGTCTTGTTCCGAGATTGATTTCTTCGATCGTTCTCAGCACTGCTTCTCTCGGATTCTGAGCAGTTAGAATCGGGCGCCCAACAACGATTCGTGTAGCCCCAACAGAAATTGCCTCCGCTGGAGTCATTGATCGGTTTTTGTTTTGATCATCACCTTTGACAACAGCCCACTTAGGACGAATCGCAGGGGTGTTGAGTGAAAACCGAAGACCGAACTGACGGCGAAGCATCTCCACCTCTGCAGGCGAACAGATCAAACCGTCAATTCCTGACTGGTTTGCTACCTCAGCAAACCGCATCACACCGGTACGCACAGGACAGGAATACAAGATTCCAGTCTCAATGTCATCCAGATTTGTAAGCACGGTCACACCGAGGACCTCACTGTCTTTCAAATG
Source organism: uncultured Candidatus Saccharibacteria bacterium (assembly GCA_964507955.1). Classification (GTDB taxonomy): domain Bacteria; phylum Patescibacteriota; class Minisyncoccia; order Phycocordibacterales; family JAACPR01; genus JAULZV01. Next base: position 1,668 of record CAZDRR010000085.1, read on the forward strand.
AGTCTTCAGCATTCTCATACTTTCGGATCCTGCCGCACAGACCGTCGTCACAAGTTCAGGAGCGGCTTCTTGAAGAAGCTGTCCGTCCAATGACAAAGTTTGTGGGATATCGTACAGTTTGAGATCCGCAAAAGTCTTCAGACCCCGACTCTTGAGTTGGAAGATGATTCCATATCCCAGAGCACGAAGCGCCGAATTGAGCTTCAGATAGATACCGGTGTCCGCAACAGAGTCAGCGAAGTTCAGTATCTCTTTTTCTAACCAACGGTAAGGCGAAGCCTCTGTTGGTGGAATTGTTAGATCGACGGCCACAATAAGCCGTTCTTCAGGTCTCAATACACGTGGTTCCATTTTGTTTTTTTGACGTTCAAACACATGCTTTCAGGTAGCATCCAACCTATTACATTCAAAACAAAGACTACTAAAAAACTCTATTTTAAGCAATTCATTTCAAAAGTGACTTTCTATGCTTACTTCTATAAAACTCAATTGCAAATCTGTGTGCTTCACTATTTATAAGAATTATTTGTTTGTCGAATTTTTTTGCCATTTCAGAATCTCCAAGAATTTCTCTCGCTTTATGTGAATCATCCTTTACAACAGAAACAATCGGAACATTAAGAGAAATTGTCTTAAAAAAACTTTGTGCAGTTTTGAGTTGTATTTTTCCTCCATCTATTACAACAAGATCAGGAAGCGTCCATTCATCATGCTTGAATCTCCGAGTCAAAATTTCAACAAGACCTTTTAAATCATCTCCTTTGGGAGTATTTTTTAAAATAAACTTTCTATACGCTGATTTTTGTGGAACACCATTCTCAAAAACAGTCATAACACCCACACTATGTGATCCTTTCATGTGCGCGACATCATATGCTTCAATCCTAAAAGCAACGTCCTGTATTGAAACTTTCTCATCATCAATAAGTGCAACATCATTAATATGTTCTAATGCAAAAATTTGTTTTTTGATTTGATGTGCACGCTCAAACTGAAGTTTTTTTGCATATGTCATCATTTCTTTTTCAAGTGTCTTAATAAGAGCACTCTTTTTACCCTGAAAAAATAATTTAAGATTACGAATATTTTTTTTATAAATATCATTAAAATTATCCTTATTCATGTCTGGTTCAAGACCAATCTGTGCGTACAATTTTGAACCCGTTTTATCTGTAATAAAAGGAAAAATTTTTCGAATAATCTTAAGTGCAACAAATAATTTTTGTTGTGACGGAAAGGGTCCAAAAATGCTTTCGTATTCTGAACTCTTAAAAGAAACTGTTCTTCCTCGTTCAACTATAATTTTTGGTAGAGAATCTTTTGTAATACAAACATAACTGTAACTTTTGTTATCCTTTTCTTTTATATTATATTTTGGTTGATATTTTTTTATCAGATTTGCTTCTTTAATAAGAGCTTCAAGTACAGTGTCGGTTGTCTCAACTTCAACTGTATCCGCAAGTGCAATCATATCAACAATTCGTGAACCTCTAGTATGTATTACATCATCAGAAAAATAACTTCGAACCCT
>CAZDRR010000086.1:0-3176 GCA_964507955.1 uncultured Candidatus Saccharibacteria bacterium
AATGAAACGCATACAAGCTAAAAAATCACTAGGACAAAATTTTTTGAAATCACAAAAAGCATTGTTTACTATGGTTGAAGCTGGTGAAGTGGGTGCTGGTGATACTGTTGTTGAAATTGGTCCTGGTAAAGGCGCACTTACAAGAGTTTTGCTTGAAACAGGTGCAACTGTAATTGCATTTGAAAAAGATCATCGGCTTATCGAGCTACTTCAAGATGAATTTAAGGAGTATGTTGAGAATAAAAAATTCTTTTTATATGAAAAGGATGTGCTTGATGTTGATATTAAAGATTTTGTACAAGAAGAGTATAAACTTATTGCAAATATTCCGTACTATATAACTGGTGAAATTACACGAAGATTTTTAACATCAGAATATAAACCTCAATGTATGGTTCTTCTTGTACAAAAAGAAGTTGCAGACAGAATTGTTGATATAAAAGAAAGTATTCTATCACTAAGTGTAAAGGTATATGGAACTCCAAAAAAAGTGATGATAGTGAAGAAAGAATATTTTTCTCCCGAACCAAAAGTTGATTCTGCAATTATAAGAATTTCAAATATTCAAAATCCATTTAAAAACCAAAACGAGGAAGTGCGGTTTTTTGAATTAATTAAAAAAGCCTTTGGACAAAAACGAAAAAAACTAAACACAACACTAAAGGATTATAAAGAGCAAATCAAAGATTGGGGACAAATAAAAGATAAGAGACCTGAAGAGATTGGAGTGGAGGAGTGGAGAAGGATTGCTCAAATATAAAAACAGGCGGACCCGAAGGGTCCGCCTGTTTTTATAACTATTAAATCCCTCCTGTACCAATTCCAGGAAATCCTATTGGAGATATTGTTCCTTCGGTAGCAAATCCACCACAATCAGCAGATGCCATCAAACAAACTCCACCAGGTATATAAGATCCAAGAGTTTGAACACTAGGTGTAAAAATATTGTAATTTGCTCGTAATATTGATTCACCAAATTGGAATGTGAGAGGTGTAGGTAACTTTGTTGTGTAATCATACACTGCAACGAGCCATCCTCCACTACAAGAACATTCGTATGTCATAACAATTGGGCCTCCAAATGGAACTGCAACAGGAACAGCTGCTTCTGTTTTTTTTGTAATAATAAGAATAGAGAAAATTAAAATTAGTATGAGTTTATTTTTCATAGTGTATGTTTTTTACTTTACTTGCTAATCCATTGTTATTTTCTATATAGAATAATCCTTCCGTTAATTTTGCTTTCGCTGCATACTCTTCAGGAAATTTTAAAATAAACGAATCATTTTGTGTTTCTGATGTAAATACTCCATACATTGTGTAAATTTTTACTGTATCTGTAAAATTTTTTCCTTTAACTAAATTCTCTTTTAATAGACTTAAACTCTTTATGTTTACTTCGGGCCTTTTTTCTCCTTTGTTGAGGACTTTTATTTTATATTCACCTAATGAAGAATCATTTGTTTTTAATGTATATTCTCCAGGGTTAACACTTGCATAAAATGAACAAGTATATTTTGAATGTTTGCATCCTTTGTCTACTTTGTATGAATCAAGATAAAAATCAATATTTGTTAAATCAGTTTCACTTCCTACATATAAAATATCTTTAGGTTGAATAGTTTGTTTGGATACAAAAAACTTCTGGGTATTGTTTTTTATGGTAGGTAAGCTTGTTGTTGATAGGGTTGTTTCTGGTTGTGCACTATTGATTGCTGTTGTTTTGTTAGAAAATTTTTCATTTAAAAAAGTTATTGTACTTTTTCCAACAAAACCAGTTCCTTGTGTTAACCCGTTTGGATAAAGTATTTGTTCCTTATATAAATTTTGAAATCTAATAACTGCTTCTTTTGTAAGTGGTCCAAAATAATCTGTTTCGTTTCCGTAACTCCCCCTATTATTTGAAGTCGAAATTGCTGTTTTGGGATCGCTGTTTAATATTTTTTGAAGTTCATATACATCCTGTCCTCTACTTCCTACTTTCATTGTATTTGTAAAAGAATATGCGTGAGCAAAAAAAGTTGGAATAAACAAAGAAAAAGTTGTTATATACAGAATTTTTTTCATAAAAATATTGTAGCATAATTTTCATGATATACTTCTAGTGTTATGCAATCTCAATCTAAAGATTTATTACCAAGCAATAAGGCAGGGATAGCACTTATAATTGTTGTTCTTATAGTTTCAGGAATAATTTTTGGTTCAAAAATAGATTTAAAGAAACCATTAAAAGAACTTAATAATGTTGAACTTGTAGTTGAAAGAAAAACACAAGACAATTTAAAGGATGGTGATGGTGATAATGATGGTCTGCCTGATTGGCTTGAAGAATTTTATAAAACAGACCCAAAGAATCCTGATACTGATGGTGATGGAACAAAAGACGGAGATGAAATTGGTTTGGATAGAGATCCTTCTGTTGCAGGACCTAATGACCCCCTACTTACACAAGAAGATTTAATTGATAAAACCGTTAACATGGATTCTTTTAAAGATGGAACTTTGACTCAAAAGATGTCTATTGATTTATTTACAAAATATGCAAATTTAAAAAAACAAGGATTACTTAAACAAGAAGATGCTACAAAACTTGTGAATGAAATTGCTCAAGATACTGCAAAACAAGCATCTTTAAGAGATAAATATACCTTTGAAAACTTAAATATTTCAGAATCTTCAAATGAAACGGTTGAAATATATGGGGACAGGCTCGCTCAATCGGTTATTTCTTTTTTAACTAGACTGGATGGATATAAAAATCTAAAAGATAAAGCATATATTGCAAAGATTTCAGATGAATATGAAGCATTTGCACAAGAACTTACACAAATAAGAGTTCCTGGTGTTGTAAAAGAACCACATCTTGCACTTGTAAATTACATGTATAAGACAAGTGTTTTTTATGATTCACTTAATAATTCAGATAAAGACCCACTTACTTCTCTGGTTGTTTTGAATCAATACAAGCAGATAGAGTTAACTGATGGAAAATTATACACAATACTTGGAGAGTACTTTAAAAACAATGATATAATTTTTACTACAGATACTACAGCAACCTTCTGGAAGCAATTTCAAAATTAAAAATTAAAATCATGAACGCACAGATTCTTAAAAAAATAACTACTGCAGCAATTATCACCTCCTTTGTTCTAAGTCCACTCGTTACTTTTGCT
>CAZDRR010000087.1:0-3170 GCA_964507955.1 uncultured Candidatus Saccharibacteria bacterium
CTTTAGCAAGAGTTACAGAACTTGTTGTTGCTGTAGTTGTAGCACCTGTTGAAGCATCAATTACTTCAAAAGAATATGCAGATGAACCAGCCTTTGAGATAAAGATATCCTCATCCTCAGGAGCTGTAACTTTAAATGAAACTGAGAATGCTCCCTTTGTTTCATCGGCACCAATTTGTTTTGCAACAGAAGAACCTGATTGTGACACCATTACAGATGTAGTTGAGAATGTAATCAAACCTCCATCTGTTGTTGATGTTATTGTTTGATCATCATCATTTTCATCAACATAGTTAACAGTCATACCTGTAACTTTAAATGTTGTTCCATTTGAGTATCGTGCACCATTATTTGTATCATTAATATCTGCTCGAACTTCAAATTCAATTTTATCTCCTTCATCAATATCAACGTCTAGGTCGTCAAATGTTACTGTAGTACCATATGATTCACTTCCAACTTCGTCTCCATCGATAAAGAGATACAAAGTCCCAACTGCATCAGCATCAGAAGCTGAGCTTGTGATAGTTACTTTTTCAACATTGTTTGTTCCAGTTTTTGACTTAACTTCTGCAAGATACACGATTTCGTCATTAGTATCGTTTGAATCATCAACACTAATAACTTTGTCTTTATTATCTGCATCATCAACTGTGATAGTCATTGAACCAGATTTTGCCTCTTTAAGAGTAAATGTTTTTTTATCAGATGTAGAACCTTCATACACATCTATTTTTTCTGCATTAATTGCTCTCAAACCATCTGTTGTTAAACCGATACTCCAAGAACCAAGATCGGCTGTATCAAAAGAATCCTTAGCTGTAACTTCTACATAGAATTTAGCTTTATCATCTTCTCTAACAATAGATTTGAGACCTGAAAGTTTGATTGTGTAAGTATCTGTTGATGCAACTTCATCCCAGTTGTCTTTGTCAGAAGCATCAATATCAGCTACTTTCTTGTCGCCATTGTAAAGTGCTACTTCATCAAGAACTTTCCAAGGTTTCTTAACTGTTCCTGATGTTGAAGATGCAAGTAATTCAATTCTGTCTATAAGCAAATCAGAATCATTTGCTTTAAATTCAAAACCAAGAACTTTCACATCTTGTCCTTCATAAACATCTTCTGATGAAGGTGTGCCTAGAACTTTGAATGACTTGAAGTCTCCGTCTCCACCCTTAAGAGCTTCTCCAGAATTATTACCTGGTGTAGGAACACTTGTTGCACATGCAGATACAAGTTTACCTCGTGTAATAGGACCGAAATATCCAGCTACTGGCACAATACCATTTGCTGCTTGATATTTTGCAAGCCCTGCTTTTGTGAGTGAACCAAAGTATCCTTTTGATACACCTACCGGTATAGTCAAATAACCTTTCTCTTCAAGAAAAGTTTGTAATGTAACAACATCTGATCCAGTTGATCCGAGAGTTAGATCTCGAACCAACCCTGAACACATGTTTTTTGTTACTTCTGCGGAGGCAGACAAAGATGCAAGTGCTGGCAATGCCAAAACACACGCAAATGTGAGCACTCCTATTTTTTGTAATGTTTTATTCATAATATTGTTTAAGCTTATAAAACCGCCTTAAACGGTCTCATTTAATAAGACACATACCTATTACAAATCTTACATATTTGATTTTAAATTTATTGGGATGACACTATATATTTAAAGTTGTAAGATTAGACATATAACAGTGTCTTATGAATCAGAAGGAAGAATTTGAAAAAGCGTATATAAATTTTTCGGATCAAATATTTAGATATATTTATTTTCGTATATTTGATAAGGATGTAGCCAAAGATCTTACACAAGAGACCTTTTATAAGGTATGGGATTACATTGCAAAAGGAAATACCATAGAAAACATGCAAGCATTTTTATATAGAACTGCTCATAATACTCTTGTAAATACAATCAGAAACAAAAAACCAACAATATCAATTGATGAACTTACAGAGACAATTGGTTTTGAATTAGTAGATACTGCACAGGAAGAATCTAAAACAAAGTCACAAGATATTGCTTCTATATTAGATTCATTTAAAATACTAAATGAAAAAGATGCTGAACTTATGCGTCTTAGGTATGTAGATGGATTAAGTATTGAAGAAATATCAGACATTACAAGATATTCAGTATCAAACATTTCAGTAAAAATACACAGACTTCTTGAAAAACTCAAAAAATATCACAACACACAATGAAACCAGATCTGAATAATCTAAAAGAATACACTCAAAAAGCTTCTCTTACACAAGAAGAAAAGTTTGTTATGTTACAAAATATACGAGAATATTCAAATAATCATCCTATTAAAACTTCTTATTATTCAGTATTTTTTAAGCACTCAATTGCCTATGCAAGCATGTTTGCTCTTATTATAGGAACTTCTGCAACAAGTTTTGCAGCAGAAGACTCTCTTCCTGGCGATATTTTATACCCTATAAAAACAAATATAAATGAAAAGATTGTTAAAAGTTTAGCTTTTTCAAATGCACAAAAAGCAAAAGTTTCTGTTTCACTTGTTGATAAACGATTAGGAGAGCTTGAACAAATGATTATTGAAAATAAAGATACTCCAGAGAATATAGATATCATTATAGACAAACTTGAAGAACATAAAGAAGATCTCAAAGAAATACAAAAAGATGAAAACTTTGCAAACTCTCAAGATTCAGTGGAAACATATGTAACTCTTGAATCTATTGTAGATACTCACATAGATATACTTGAAAACATTACTGATAACAAAGAAACCTCAAAGAGTCCTGTTGCCACAGCAAAACAAAATATAGAAGAGACAGTGCATGATAATAAACCTTCTTTGTCATTAGTAATTTCTTCTGAAGATACCTCAACCTCTACTAAAGAATCAGATAAACAACAAGATGAAACTGTTACACAAATAGTAGAATTTTCTGAACAAATTGACCCAATAATTTCTTCTGCAAAAACAAAACTACAAAAAGTAGATGATGATAATGAAGAGAAAGAAACAAAAGAAAAAGTATCAAAAGAGATAATTGAAAAAGCAGAAAAAAAGTTAGAGGTTAACTTGGATATAGAAGAATAAATAACTATTATTCATATAAGTTACTTGTATGAATAATAAAAAGCCCCCTTTCGGGGGCTTTTTATTAGATTACATTATCTAGAGACTTAA
>CAZDRR010000088.1:0-3158 GCA_964507955.1 uncultured Candidatus Saccharibacteria bacterium
TAGAAAAAACATTAGCGAAAATATCCAGTTTGGTAAGAACTTTAATATCCACATAATTACTCAGGTCTTTCGGGCCACTCTACGTTCCACGGATACCCAGCTTGTGCTGTAATATCGCGTAAAGCTTGACGATAGGTTGCCCAGGCTGCTTTATTTGCTAATGTAACATCGGGCATTTGGGTCCAATCAGATATATCTAAAAACTTATTTCTAGCATTAAGTACGCTTTGTGTGAATTCATTAGTAGCTTGTAGTTTTTGTTCGTCTGTTGTAGCTGTACGTACCCATTCTTCTTTCCAGGTACCATTGCTTTGTAGCACAGGTTGAATATCTTTGTTATATTCATCCATAGGCGATTTTCCTACCCCGACCTCTACTTCAACAACTCCTGCAGAAACTAGTTCCGCAGGAGTATATTCAGTGCTAGTTAGTCTACCGATAGCTACTAAAGCTTCTAAGGTGATGGGATATAGGAGTACCTCATTTTGGGGATTTATTATTGCGTATTTCATATATTTCCTTAAATATTATCAACCTGTAGCAAGACTACCGTAGTTGTAACTAGAGCCGTTAAAAGAATTGAAAGCATGTGAGCCACTAAAAGTGGTGGGATTAGACCATAATCCAACAGTTGTATAAGGTGCCAGGCTATGTACCTTACCACTCTTAAATGTATATCCAGAAGGCACAGTAGTAAGATACGCTGAAGTATTTGCTGTCACGTTCGATGTGTTATAACCACCCACCATAAAGTAATGCGTCTTAGAATACATTCCATTGGTAAATACGTTGGCCATACCGCCTCCGGCATATCCAGCTTCACCCATTTCCATACTTGCATTGTCTGTAGTTGTCCAAGTAGTATATAGTAAATGCTCAGAATTATTCAATGACCATGTCTCTCCTGATGGTGAGCTCGAACTAATATTAGACACGAATACTATAAAAGCATTGTTCATACCTGCAACTGTTCCCCACGAAAGCGTCCCGAAGGGCGGCGTAATTTGCATAGATGAAAGGTTGGGGCTATAAAAGGCTACATATATTCTTGCAACACCTGAAGACGGCTTAGTATATGTAATATCGGTAGGACCTTGATAAGTCATAACTGACTCTGACCAAGTAGGACCACTAGCTGCGCCACCGCCAGAACCAGGTGTATAAGTTACTGTAGTACCTGCAGACATTGCACCAAGTACTTGCCAATCAGTAAAAGCTGTAGGGGCAAGGTACATTGCTATATTAGGGCTAAGAGTCGGGCTAGGTAAGGCTGCCCAATTACCTCCTCCTGTAATCCATGTCCCTGTTGCTGTAAAAGTAGATGGGAATCCACCCATTATATTATTTGCGTTATATCCTGTAATTGTAGCTGTACCCGTACCAATACCAGTAACAAAAGTATTCATGGCTGACGTACTACTAAACTGAAGTAAGAGCGCATTGCCGGTAGGGTCCCACACTATATTTGTAATATTAGTACTAACAGGAGTAGCAGTAGAAGTACCACTGCCTGAAGTAGGAATAGTTACGTCAATAGTAACTGTTGATCTACCACTACTTAAAGATGGAGTTAATGTAACATTAGTACCAGCTTTAAAGTTAAGGCTATCAGCACTATTAGCATTATATGCTAAAGTATCGTTAACGTATAGGCTAGCATACGCATTTGTTAAGCCAGGCGTAACTGAGAACGGATTAGTCGTAGCGGTAGTAACTCTGCCGTATTTGTCAACTGTAAGGGCGGGAATATACGCAACGTTACCGTTTACAGAACCATAAACAGCAGGAAATACTGCTGTATGATTTAATCCTAAAGTTACTTCACTACTACCATCAAATCTATCTACAGCACTAAATACTTGTACAGATCCTAAATAGCTACCTACACCTGCTCTACTATCTCCTGCTGAAGATAATATGGCTTTGGTAGTGCTAAGGGCTACAAATTTGCCAAAAGCATCGGTTTCGGAAGCCGTACCTTCTTTGGATGCGTTATAGTATGTTTTAACTATGTTACCTGTACTTAGGTCAATTAAATGCCCTCCCAAATCAGTATAATCATTGTACCATGATCCTGCCAGCAAATGAGTTTCATTCATACTAAGATTATAGCCGAATCCTTGATATGTACCATAAACAGAAGGATACAAGGTATACACTAATGCACCTGTGGTTTTATTGAACACATATACTGTACCCATGTAACTCCATGTATTAGCAGAGGAGAAACCAGGAGAAATAATTTGTGGACTATCTTGTTGAGCACCAACTGCCACATAAGTACTATTAACTGCTACTGAGAACCCGAACCAATCATATGCCTTAACACTGCTTGGGTTATTTAATGTAAGTGTTGGAGTGGATACCGTGGCAGGACTAGCTGCAAAAGTTGAGATATCGTAAACGTATGCTCGGCCAGAATTATTAGATCCGTCGGTTGCTTCTTCTAAGTGAGCACCTACCACAAGCGTATTTCCACTAATAGCTAAGCTATACCCGAAGTTGTCGCCGTTAACAGTATTGTACGGATTAGGGTCTGTTAGTGTATATAGTAAGGTACCGTTAGTTCTGTCAAATATGTAAACAGCACCACCAGATAAGTTCTCATTATAAGCTGAGGCTACTACATAGCTGCTTGTTACGCCGACTCTCCATCCAAAATAGTCTTGGCTATCGGTTCCTGTATAGTTAGGGTCTGCTACTGTCCATGTTGCTGTAGATACGGTAATAGGTGTACCACTATAAGCAGTAAAAGTAGATATATCATAGTAATAAATCTTACCAGCCTGAATATTTGTACCGGCTGCTTGATATGATCCTACTACCAAATAGTTTCCACTTATAGCTACAGAATTACCGAATTTTGATGATGTAGCACCTGTAGGATTGGTCAACGTATACATTAAAGCATACGTATTAGCATTATAAATATAAACTATACCAGTACCGCCAGTTCTACTTTCTTCACCTACAATGATATAAGTATCATTAGCGGCTACTGCAGTTCCAAAATATGAGTTAGTACCTCTAGTAGATTCATATAATGTGGTTAGCCAGTCTCCGTTTACACCCGTACCGATACCAACACCAAGCTTAAGTTTATTAGTGGTAGTTCCGCCGCCACCGCCGCCTGAAATAACTAGGTCGCCGGAACCAAG
>CAZDRR010000089.1:0-3101 GCA_964507955.1 uncultured Candidatus Saccharibacteria bacterium
ACTAATCTTATTCGAAACAGTTAAATTAAATATAAAGTATGTCTAAAGTTAAAGCAGGAGGAGTAGCAAAAAACCTGAGTGACTCAAAACCTAAGTTTCTAGGTGTTAAAGTTGCTGATGGACAAACAGCAAAGGCTGGTTCAATTATCGTACGACAAAGAGGGACACGATACCTTTCAGGTGCAAATACAGATATGGGAAAAGATCATACAATATTTGCCCTTAAAGCAGGTGTTGTAAAATTCTCAAATAAACGAAAAACTCGTTTTGATGGAAAAACTGTTGTTCGAAAACTCGTAGAAGTTATCTAATTTGAATTAAATATAAAAGGCGGACCCGAAAGGGTCCGCCTTTTATATTTTTATGATCATAATTTCTTAATCTCAATTTGAAACTCACCTACAACTTGAGGTGATTTAACTTTAATAGTGTGTACCCCGGCTTCTTTAAACTCAAAAGGGATAATATACTTTGTATCAAAAGAAATACTTCTCTCCTTAAAAATCTTTTTTAATTGTTCTATCTTGAATTTTGAAAATAAATGCCCTTGTTCATTTGCAGCTAATTCTACAGAAATCTTATGTTCGTTTAAACTTTCAATAGCTTGTTTCATCAAGGAAATTTCTTGAGCATGTATCTGCTCCACCCTTTCTTGTGCCTCTTTAATTGAAGCAATAGCTTGAGGAGTTGCTATTTGAGCAAGTTTTTTAGGAAGAAGAGCATTCTGTGCAAATCCATCAGACACCTCTTTTATTTCATTTTTCTTTCCAATCTTAGGTACATCTTTCAGTAATATAACTTTCATAATGATTTTATTTTAGTAATTCTAGAGCTTTTTGCAACTGTGTATCTTTGTTATGTTTTTTGAATAATTCAGCATTAAATTTAACCTCTACATTAGGGGTAAGCCCTCCTGCAGATATTGAATTACCATTAGGAGTAAGCCATCGAGCAATAGTAACTTTTAGAGCTGTATCCTTTGTAATATCTATAAGTTCTTGAACTGATCCTTTTCCAAAAGATTTTGTACCAACAAGTTGAGCTACATTATGTTCGCTAAGAGCGCCTGCAACAATCTCAGATGCAGAAGCTGATCCTTCATCAATCAATACAATCATTTTTAGCTTTGCAAGGTCTATTAATTGATACCCTTTACTTCTAAAGACCTTTTGCTCTTCTTTTCCTCCAAAATCTTCTGTAACGACAGGTTTGCCAGAAGGCAAAAACCAACTTGAGATATCTACAGCAGCATCAAGATATCCACCAGGGTTTCCCCTCATATCAAGAATTAATCTTGTCTTTTTTGACTTTGCAAATTGAAGCATAGCATCTTTAAATTCAACTCGAGCATTTGCTCCAAAACTATAGAGTTTTATAACAAACACATCCCCTATTATTTCAGTTTCAAGTGTTGGAACAATGATTTTATCTCTTGTAACTTTTATCTCAACAGGATCTTTTGCATCTTTCTTAAGTAATTTTATAGTAACAGTCGTTCCACGAGGACCTCTAATAAGAGAAACGGCCTCTTCAACTTTCATATTAAGAGAGTCTTTCCCATCAATTGAAACTATTATATCCCCTTTTCCAATACCTGCTTTTTCTGCCGGAGAATTCTTGAGTGGTGAAACAACAGTTAGAACATCATCTCTAATACCAACCTCCATACCTACACCATCAAAAGTGCCCTCGATAGACTCATCAAACTTAGTTTTTTCTTGTGGAGTTAGAAAGACAGTATAAGGATCACCTAGTGATTCAACCATTCCACTTATTGCGCCATATAATTTATCTTGATCAGAAACAGATTTTGTAGAAGAAGCAGAAACAAATTTTTCATTTAAAATATTCCATGTTCTCCAGAAAGTAGACATGTCTACTTGTTCACTTGCTTGTGTATGTCTAAATGAAAGTTCACCATTTCCAAAATAAAATCCTGTTCCAAACGAGATAATTATTGCGATAAAAATTCCAACAAAAAATTGCATCCTAAGTTTTGAATTCATATAAAATAGTATCTCATTTGTGTATAACAAAGTCAAAAATAAAAAAACAAATGATATACTAATGTAAGCATATGATTTCAACTTATACTACAAGTAATAAATTGGTTTGGATTGATTTAGAAAGTCCATCACGAGATGAAGTACGAGAAGTAATGTTAAAATACAATCTTGATCCCGAAGTTGCAGAAGATTTGATTGACCCCACCATAAGGACAAGAGCAGACGCCTATAAAGACTATTTATACTTTGTTTTTCATTTTCCTCTACATACACACAAAAAACACCATGTGTTTAATAAAAGAACAGAAGAATTAGATTTTATAATTGGTAAGGACTTTATAATAACTATTCACTATTCACAAATAGAAACACTTGTATCTTTTGCGAAATCTTTTGAAACTGACACCATATTAAACCACGAACGAGTTACGAGAAATTCTGGCTCTTTGTTTGTTCATATTTTATATAAGATGTATAAAACCGTTCAAGAAAAAGTTGATGACATACACACAACACTAAATTCCTACGAAGAAAGCATTTTTGCAGGAAAAGAACGTGAGATGGTTTTTGAACTGTCTGCATTAAACAGAGTACTTATCTATTTTCAAGAAACATTAGGCAATCATAAAGATATTTTGAAATTATTTGAAAAATCAAGCATACGTATGTTTGGCCAAGAATTTGAAACCTATATTTATCACATTACTCAAGAATACAATAAAGCTGTTCAAGCCACATCATCCGCAAAACGATATGCTGATGAATTAAGAAAAACAAATGACTCTCTTCTTTCAACAAAACAGAATGAAATCATGAAGACACTTACTATTGTGAGTTTTACGATGCTTCCCCTTACCCTTATAACAGGCCTTTTTGGAATGAATACTCAGCATACCCCTCTTCTTGGTTTGCGTGAAGATTTTTGGATAATCATTCTTTTAATGTTACTAATCAGTACTCTCTCAATCCTATTTTTCAAAAAAAAGAATTGGTTGTAATATAAGGCTATATGATTTATTTTAAGAATACCCTCTCAGGCAAGATTGAGGAGTTTAAATCCATTAATTCTAATACTGTTGGAATGTATAATTGTGG
>CAZDRR010000090.1:0-3069 GCA_964507955.1 uncultured Candidatus Saccharibacteria bacterium
AATCCAGTAGTAATTGGTGAAGGAATTGAGCCTAATAAGCCTGTGGCTGCATTGAGTATGCTCATAATCTTAAGATTTGTGTACTGTACGTTGCGAACCTAACAAATTCCTAAAATCAAATACTATTAAAAATGTCTTTGTTTTGATATATTAAATACATTTTAATAGCTAATTGTCAATACTTTTACTGCTTTAATTGAAGTTTAACTTTAAAATCAGAGATCATGGAAAACGAAATCAAGACAGTGCTTAAAAAGACTAAATTATCCAGGGAGGATAAGAAAAATATTCAACTAAGTTATTCTAATATGGAACTAAACCAGCTTGAATTAGCTGAAAAGTATAATGTACCTCAATCTAACATTAGCAGGATCATCAACGGAAAAACTCAATACATCAAAAAAAAGACTCGTTCACCAAAACAGATTGAACCTGAAAAGAGGAAACAATTTATTGAAACAGCCACTAAAGCATTTAAGGCTGTTGATAAAGACCCATTCGAGAGAGCAAAAATGATTGCCGAAGATGCTTCTACGATTGTTGAGTTAGGTATGACTATTGCAAAACATGAATTGCAAAAATATGTTACCAAATTAGAAAACGGAGAGAACGCGGTTACCGAAAGCATTAACTTGGATAAAATTACAAAATTACTTTCCGTTATTGCTCCTTACGTCATCGAGAAGAAATCCGATCCTTTGAAGGGTAAAAAGGACACTCCAAAGGCTAAAATGTCAACATTCATGTCACAACTTAAAAAAGCTCAGTAACCATGGCAAAACAAACACAAGTAGTTTTTAAAGGTATTCAGAGAGCAATACCTCAAAGCAATATGCCAGATGGAGCTTGTCAGGAAATCATCAACCTGAGACCGAGAAAAGGATGTTGGAGACCGATAGCTGAAAAAAAGATTCACAAGTCAATTGACGTATCAGCATACAGCAAAGTATTTCTACACGACATTGAAGGAGGATTGATAACCGGGGAATCAAACTGGATAGGACTTAAAAACCTTTCAGATCATTCAGAAGTTTACCTGATCAATCAAAATACCGGAGCAGCTACCGTAATCAACAACAATCTGGATTCATCCATACCTGTTAACGTGGTATTTTTAAAGCGTACAATGCTTATCACAACCGGAACAGGTATTTTGATCTATATCTGGTCAAGTGGTCAGTATGCTCCTCTTTCTTCACTTCCTGTGCCTGATATTGACATTACAGTTGTCAACAATGAAAAACAGGTATGCGATGAGTCAAACACATTCAACGGAGTATTGGGATATTACTTTTCAAAACTCAATTCAATTTCAGCCAGCAGCGGAAAAATGTATGGTTCAATCATGTATATTTCTGCATACAGGTTGTTCGATGGTTCGTATATACTTCCGAGTGTTCCGCGTTACGTTGAAATTTCAAACACCGGAGAACTGTTGTACCGGAACCCGGATGGAGGTTCAATGGCAGATGCACAATGGAGGTTTGAGTTTTATGCAGCCAACATCAAAGCTACGATAAACAATGAACTGTACAACCAGGTAAATGAAGGAACCAAAGATTTGATCGAATCAGTTTGTTTATTTGCTACCAGAGCCACTTCACTTCACAAGATCGAGCAGGATATAATGACCGATCAGCAAATGTGGAATTATCTGGCCAAACCATTCAAAGATATGTTTACCGTTTCAGACAAGTTCAAAAAAATGGCAGAGTCTGCAGGATGGTATAAAATTCATGAGTTTCCATTTGAAGAAGTAGCCAGTGGCACCGGAAGAAAAACAATGGATGTTGACACGACCGATTTTTACCAGGACTATGCAACACGCGACACTTTGCCTACCGATCAGTTTACACATCATTTTAACGTGGCTAAAAGCGCATATGTGTACAATGACAGGCTTCATATCCTGAATATCAAAACGTCATTGGGTTTACCTTACGTTATTTGGCCCGATTCTAATTCAACCTGGGGTATTTATCGTGAAATTGACGGATTCATCACAATCTGGTTAAAATCAACTTTAGGGAAAGCAATCCGTAAATCATCTGTAAAAATTCCGGTGTATCGTCAATCAACTCTTATTTTCGAGCAATTTGTAGAGTATGGATTGGCATACGATAGACTACAACAAGTAATCGTAACCGATCCAAACGCATATATCAATGAAGTTACTGTTGATAACGGCATGGGAGGAACATCGATTGAATATCAAGTTTATTACAGGTCATTTACATCATCTGATGAATACTTTGTACTTCCAGAGATTGTTGGATACAACGATGCACGAGCCTACAAGATGCAAATTGCAGTCGATACAGGATCAGGAATTGTAAAACTGTTCGAGGAAACTCTGACTAAAAATTCAATGATGAACTTCGCTACCTGGAATACATCAACATTCTCATCCGACCAGGCAAGTACAACAGCTAATTTTATTGTCAGATCATTAGCTTTGACTTCGGTTACAGAGATTGCAACAATTCCTGCCGAAATAACTCTACCGTTTGACACAAACCGGCTTCAGGTTTCAGAAATACAAAACCCATTGATCTATCCTACAAAGAACAGTTATCAGATTGGCACCGGTGAAGGATTGTCGCTTGCTGCCGGATCAGAACCACTAAGCACAGGACAGTTTGGTCAGTTCCCTTTGCAAGTTTTCACATCAAAAGGAATCTGGGCCTTAGAGATTGGAACCGGAGATGTACTTTACACCAATATCCTTCCGGTTAATGCTGAGGTAATCAATAACGCTGACAATATCGTTCCAATTGGCTCAGGAGTGGTTTATACGACCGAAACAGGATTGTACCTGATCAATGGCCGGCAGGTTGTAGAACTGGCTGAAATCATAGAAAATCAGTTTGATTTACCAACATTATTAAGCTCAGTTGAAATCGGTACACTTTTAAGCGATTCTAAACACGTTCCCGGACTTCACGATTCGCTATCCTCGGTCAATTTCCTTGATTATCTATTGAGCAGCACAGTTGGTTACGATCACCTGAATAAAGAACTTGTAGTTACAAATTCAGACTACCAGTACAGCTACATCTATTCGTTTGA
>CAZDRR010000091.1:0-3057 GCA_964507955.1 uncultured Candidatus Saccharibacteria bacterium
AGAAGAAAGAAGATACTCACAAGATGGCAGAAGCAAACAAAGCGTTTGCACACTTCGCTTGGTAAGATCTAAAACAAAAGCGCGGCCAAAAGCCGCGCTTTTGTTTTATTTAATAATAATAAAGGTGGTCAAGCTCAATACTATTGTTATAATGAAATCATGTTAATTTTTAAAAATAAATATATGAAAAATATTATAAAGATAAGTATATTTTTAGGACTATTTTTAGGGGTAGTTTTTAATACACGTGCAGCTACACTTTCATCTTCTCCTGATCTTGAGTTAGGAGATACAAATTCATTCGTAAGTGAACTTCAAAAATTCCTAAACTCAAATGGCTTCATTGTTAATTCGATAGCTGGACAATCAGGCTCTGTTGGATATGAAACAAATTATTTTGGTTTGATGACACAAAAGGCACTTTCTTTATTTCAAAAATATAAAAATATCACACCTTCAACAGGATATTTTGGACCAAAGACAAAAGCTATTATAGAGAATGACACTGTTGCTAGTGTGGAGTCTGTTAAAAAAGGAAAACTCTCAGTTTATGGTTCAGAGACTTGTTCTTCTATAAAACATGGTGATATAACTTGGACATTTGCTTCATCTGTAACTTGTGGAAAATTCGCAAATGGCGAACCTTGGGTTATAGGTCCTGTGACTGTAACAAGTATAAACCCTGCTCCAGCTGTAATTCAATGTAATAGACAGACACCGAGTTCAAATCAGGGTACTTTTATTGTTCAAGATTGTGATATTAACGGTTCTATGATTAATCCAATACCTGGCACATCGGAAAGACAAGGTTTTGATCAAACTGTTGAATCAGCCACAAAAGATGGTATAACCGAGGCGTTAAGATATGATGCAACAAAAAATGCAGCAAAACGATTACCACTCATATTAAATCAAAACGATGTTCTTGTTTCATCAAAACATGACAGTTTTCCTTCAACAGGAACAAATACATATAGAGCTGAAATTCCTAATAGACATAATTTTATGAGATCTATCTCTGCTCTTACAGTGTTACCTTCGGTTCCAGCAGAAGGATCATTTAGACCAAGTATATACGGTACAGATAGAACTGTCCGATGGAATATCAATCAAATAAATTGGAGTCTTTTGAAAAATCTTGAAACTGTTTCAGCAACACCTGCTCTATCGGATATCCAACAAGATATGCCAAACTTACCTTGGGGAGATTGGTGTCAAGAATGGGACTGTTTTTATTTACAACCAATTGACAACACAGCTGATCTTGGAAATGTATATGGTCGTGCCATTTCTCAAAAATTTGGTCGTGTGGGATTATGGCTAAACACAAATCAGCCATTAGAAACAAAAAAACCTATTGCAATAAATATGATACAAAATGGTTTGGATATATATAGTCTTCTACAATACCCAGGAACTATTTTCCTTGAAGATGGAGGACATAAATCAGGTAGAAAACTACCACTTGTTATTGCTGCTGCTTTATTAAACGATAGTAATCAACTTCTTGAAAGCAAAGCAAGTAACCCAACTCTTTTCCAGGAAGATAGACAAATATGGTTTGTTACTCAAAATGATGTTGGAAGACCTGTTAATCCTGAATATCGAGGATGGCCAACACCTCAAACGTATATACAAAGTGATGTTGGGATTGCAGAATGGGGTATAAGACATTCACGAGAACCTTATTATGATAATAGAAATTGGGCAACAGGTTATAGAAGTACTGTGTTCCCAGCCATGATCGGACCAATATTAACTGCAGAGTTGATGGGATTACAATCTCTGTGGAACCATCCGCCAATATTTAAATATATGGAGAGATTTTATAGTATAGAGGGTGCTGGCGAAGAATTTGTGAAACAAATGTATATCAAACATAAGCTTGGAGGGGACCCTGGTACAAGTACTGGAAGCAATACTGGTGGAAATACTGGGAACAATACAGGTGGAACTTTAGCTGCGCCCATAATCACAAGTCCGACAAATTCAACAATTCCATCAACAAATTCTATTGAATTTAAGTGGACAAGTAATGAATCAACATTCCTAATTAGATTCGCTACAACAACCTCTGCAGGAGCACTAAAAGGTAATCCATTAATGGAAAGTGGCTATACTTTAAAGTCAAAGACATATTCAGTTGTGCCAGGCAATTACTATAAGTTTTGGGTACATGCCGGAACAGAATCAAACCCTTCTCCACAAGACGAGATTGATATTCAAGTATTAAATACAGGTAATCAAAATCAAACATTTACACCACTCTTTACTCTTAATGATAGAGTAAGAGCAATACGAGCAGTTAATGTTCGTTCAACTCCAGCGCTTGCAGGAGATTCAAATTGGCTTGGAATACAGGCTCTTAATAATACGGGAACAATTTCAACAAGTACGCCTGTATTTGCAGACGGAGTGGTATGGTAT
The DNA here is from genome assembly GCA_964507955.1 of uncultured Candidatus Saccharibacteria bacterium. Lineage (GTDB taxonomy): Bacteria > Patescibacteriota > Minisyncoccia > Phycocordibacterales > JAACPR01 > JAULZV01. The sequence goes on from CAZDRR010000091.1 coordinate 2,428, forward strand.
ACGATTAATTATGACGTAGGTGTTGATGGATGGAGTGGTCAAGATAATTTTGAGCTTATACCAGAAGAAGGTGATTTGGATAATGATGATGTTAAAGATTCTTTGGATAAGTGCCCATCAACTCCAGTAGCATTCAAATCAAAGGTAAATAACAAAGGGTGTATCAAACCAAAAATGAATGGTTTTGACATAAAAAAGAACATTGATAATGAAGATCTAACATCAGTATCTAATTTTGAAATAGGTAAAACTGGAATTGCAAAAATAAATTTTACTCAACCAGTAAATCTTTCATCAAATACACAGCTTGATCTTGATACAATTATCACAATTGAGAATAAGAAAGTTAAAGTTGATTCAACAACACTTGCAGCATTAAATGTTCCGGCAACAATTACACTCTACAATATAGATAAAGCACCACTTGGTATTAAGCGAAATGGAACAAGGGTTGATATACCATTTATATACGACCAAACAAACAAGACACTAGTTTTTAATGTTTCTGGATTCTCAGAATATGGACTTATTGAAGATGAAATTTCAAGTTCAACATCTGGAGGTTCAACGACATCCTCAACAACAAGCGGAGGTGGTGGAGGTGGTGGAGGTGGTGGAGGTTCTTCATCT
>CAZDRR010000092.1:0-2946 GCA_964507955.1 uncultured Candidatus Saccharibacteria bacterium
CTCACATTGATGCTCCAGGTCACGCCGACTACATCAAAAACATGATTACTGGTGCTGCTCAAATGGATGGTGCTGTTCTGGTAGTAGCTGCAACAGATGGTATGATGCCTCAAACACGAGAGCACGTACTTCTTGCAAAACAAGTAGGGGTTCCAAAGATTATTGTGTTCATTAACAAATGTGACATGGTAGAAGATGCAGAAATGATTGACCTCGTTGAGGAAGAAATCAGAGATCTTCTTACATCACAAGGATTTGATGGTGCAAATACACCATTTGTACGAGGTTCAGCTCTTAAAGCTCTTGAATCTTCAGATATGTCAAATGAATGGAGCCAAAAGATTCTTGAACTTGCAGGACATCTTGATACATATATTCCACTTCCAGTTCGAGAAACTGACAAACCTTTCCTTATGCCAGTAGAAGATATCTTCTCAATTGAAGGACGAGGAACTGTGGTAACAGGAAGAATTGAAAGAGGAATTATCAAAGTAGGACAAGAAGTTGAAATTGTTGGTCTTAAAGATACAGCAAAAACAACTATTACTGGAATTGAAATGTTCAACAAATCTCTTTCAGAAGGTATGGCTGGAGACAACGCAGGTCTTCTTGTTCGAGGTCTTAAAAAAGAAGATATTACACGAGGACAAGTGCTTGCAGTACCTGGTTCTGTAACACCTCATGATGAGTTTGAAGCAGAAGTATATATTCTTAAGAAAGAAGAAGGAGGACGACATACACCATTCTTCTCAGGATATAAACCACAATTTTACGTTCGAACAACAGACGTTACTGGTGAAGTAACACTTAAAGAAGGGGTAGAAATGGTAATGCCAGGAGATACGGTTACTTTCAAAGTTAAGCTTGTAGCACCAGTTGCTCTTGAAGATCAAACACGATTTGCTATCCGAGAAGGAGGTAAAACAGTAGGTGCTGGAGTTGTTACAAAGATTGTAAAATAATTACTCATTAAAAATTAAAACGAACCCTTTTTGATAGATAGGATATTTGTCTATGACAAACCACTAGCTTTTCAATTAAAGGTTAATAACTATATGTCAGAAAAAAAATCAGTAGAGCCAAAACTTAGAATACGAGTTAGGGCATACGAGAGTAAAATCCTCGATCAATCAGTTAAACAAATTATGGACACTGCGCTTCGATTTGGAGCAAAAGTAAGTGGTCCAATTCCTTTGCCAACTGAAATTAAAAAGTACACAGTAAACAGATCGTCGTTTGTGTATAAGGACGCGCGAGAACAGTTTGAAATGCGTGTACACAAAAGACTAATAGACATCTTGAACCCTGATGCAAAAGTTATTGAAGCACTTACAAATCTAAGTCTTCCATCAGGTGTAAACATTGATGTAAAGATGAACTAACAACGAATTTATCAGGACGATTAGAAAAATATCATGAAATTTTTACTAGGAACAAAAGAAAACATGACACAAATCTTCAACGAAGACGGAGTTGTAGTTCCTGTTACTGTAATCAAAACAAGTGCTAATGTTATTACACAAGTAAAGACATCAGACAAAGATGGATACCAAGCTATCCAAATTGGTTTTGGTGAAAAGAAGGCAAAGAACGTTACAAAACCACTGAAAGGTCATGTTAAAGAATTAGGTAATTTTGCTCACCTTAAAGAAGTAAAACTAGCTGGTGAATTCAATCTTGGAGACAAAATTGAAATCAGTACATTAACAGAGGGAGATACTGTAACAGTATCAGCGATCTCAAAAGGAAAAGGATTCCAAGGAGTAGTGAAGCGACACGGTTTCAAAGGAGGCCGACGATCACATGGACAAAAACACTCTGAACGAGAACCTGGTTCTATTGGAGTTGGAGGTGTTCAACGAGTATTCAAAGGAATGCGAATGGCAGGACGAATGGGTGCTGATAGAGTAACTGTAAAAAATCTTACAGTTGCAAAAGTTGATACTGACAATCAATTGGTATACATCAAAGGTGCTATACCAGGTCGAAAGGGAACACTTGTTGAGATTAAGGGATAAAAATAGGCTTATGAAAATTACTGTATATACAAAAGAAGGAAAAGAAAAAGGGTCTATTGAAGCACCAGAATCAATTTTTGGACTAAAATGGAACTCTGATCTCGTACAACAAGTTGTTACATCAATGGAATCAACATCACGAACTCCTGTAGCTCACACTAAGGATAGAAGTGAAGTGCGAGGAGGTGGTAAAAAACCTTGGCAACAAAAAGGAACTGGTCGAGCACGACACGGTTCAAAACGTTCACCTATTTGGGTAGGTGGAGGTATTGCGTTCGGTCCTAGAAATGAAATCAATCGAACACGAAAAGTTAATAAGAAAATGAAAGCAAAAGCTCTCTTTACAATTCTTTCTAAAAAAGCAGCTGAAAACGAAATTATTTTTGTTGACAGTATCTCTTTTGCAGAACCTAAGACAAAAGATGCGTCTGCAATCTTTAAGGCACTTGGCGGAGTTAAAGGATATGAAATGCTTGCAAAACGACGAAAGAACAGAGCATATATTGCAATTGATGAAAATGATGTCGTAACAAAGAAATCATTTGCAAACTTCTCAAACGTAAAAACAGATGAGGTAAGAAATATTAATCCAGTAGATTTGTTGAAATACAAATATGTGATTATTGAAAACCCAGAAGTAAGTTTGAAAGTATTAGAAGCTAAACTAAATTAGGGCTTATGGCAATTTTTGGAAAAAAAGAAGAATCAACAAAAAAGAAGTCTGCTCCTAAAAAAGTAGCTTCAAAGAAAAAGGCAGCTCAAAAGGTAGTTGCAAAAAAAGATATTAAAACAACATCTGCAGATCTTACTTGGGTTTTGATTAAACCAAGAATCACAGAACGAGCAGCAATTCTCTCTGAAAAGAAAGTATACGTTTTTGAAGTAGCACAAAAAGCTAATAGAAGACAAATTGCAGAAGCAATTAAAA
>CAZDRR010000093.1:0-2938 GCA_964507955.1 uncultured Candidatus Saccharibacteria bacterium
GGCAGCTTTTACGACGGAATTAAAAAAGCATAACTAAATATTATTAATTAAAAACAACAAACAAATGAAAAAAACTTTTGGATTTATTAAAGAAAGCGGACTATTAATGATATTAGTCATGCTTGTGTGCTCACTCTTCGGAGTAAATGGGGCTGTTACAGCCGACACTACGGTAGTTGACCCGGTAAATGAAGGTCATACAGTAGCTCAAACAAGAACAGATTCGAGCAATTTGATTTTAGATCAGATTGATAACGAAGTCGCGAAAATCAGACCTTTTAATGTAGTACTCGACACCATTGGACGGCATGTAAAAACGGTTAAAAACAGCAATAGTCAGGTTATTAGGCACTATGCTATTGATGCTATTGCAGTATCTACCACATTAAACACTGCTCATACCGATGCAACTGCTGTTCAGATTGCGCTTGACCTTGTTGATCCTACCATTGTTTCCAATGATGAAACACTTATTTGCGTAGGTATTAATGGTTATGTAAATAATACTGCTACAGAAGATACAGAAAACAATTTAATGCTTTATGTAATCGGTAAAAACGCAGGCGGAGAACCTATTGTTAAAGCGGTAAACGGGAAAGATGCTACCGGTAAAATACCTGCTATTGCAAAAGACACAGTAATTATGCGTGCCGGACGTGCTTTGTCTGAAACACAAATGCAGACAGATGCTTATAGCGGAGACCCGACAGACTTTGAACAGTACATGCAGAAATTCGGTGCTCAGATTGAAGAATCTACATTGCGTAAAATTGCCGATACTGAAGTAGACTGGAAATTCTCTGATATTGAAGAAGAAGCTATTTACGATATGAGACGTACACAGAATATCTCTTTCTGGAAAGGAGTTAAGGGTAAATTGCATATTTCTAATTCACGTTCAAAGAAAGCCGAAGATATTTACTTCACACAGGGAATCTGGACACAGGCACAGGGAGCAGATATTGAACTTGGAGCAACAAGTACAACTCTAACTACAGCCAAACTTACCAAACTTATGAAGGCAGCCTTTACCGGGAATGAATCAGGAAATACTAAATTGTTTATTTATGGTTCAGACCTTTTGGAAGCCCTTGAAAACATCACAGGCACAACTAAAAATGTTGATCTTGGAGCAAAATCACAGGCATACGGTTTGGAATTCTCAAACATTGTTTCAAAATTCGGAACATTATTGGGAGTACATGACAAAACACTTGATGATATGGGAATGGCAGACAAAGGTTTTGTGTTGGATGCTGACTTCCTCCGCAAGTGGACTATGGGATGGCAGGTAAAAGACCTGAATTTCCGCGATAATGGTGAAAAAGACGTAGACGGACGTTCACTTATTGAAATATGCGCATTGGTATTGAAAAACCCGAAAGCACATAACCGTGTTGCTCTTAACGCATTTTAATCATGGCAACCGTACAATATAAATCAGTATCAGGGAAAGGGTATATTTTCCCTGTTACTGTAAGTAACGTAGAATATTGGGTCGAGATTAATCCTGTTTACACAACAGCAGACACAGGGATTCAATCAGCAATCGAAGCCAAAACATGCTTTACTTCAGGAAAGGTTATGAAGTCCGGTAATTACACTACCAATGAAAAAACACGTGTTACAGACGATGTAAATGGTGGTAAAATTCTGACACATGAAATCGGTGCAGCCGGAACAACTTATGTAGCAGGTGATATTATTGAAATCGAAGCTCCAGGATCAGGACGTAACGCTATTGTAAGAGTTCTTACAGCAGTAGCAGTTACAGGAGCAGTAGCAACATATGAATTACTTGATCCAGGAACGTTGTTTACCGCAGCAACTCATGCCTCTGCAAAAACAGATTCAACCGCAGGTTCAGGATTTACACTTAAAGTAAATACAGTAACACCCGCTACAGTATTTGCCGGACAATCGCCTTTTGAATGGACTTCATTTCCTGCTGTTACAAATTACACACAGGCAAAAGAAGTACTCAGGGCAGAACCGTACAAGGTTCACCACATGAAACTCAACAACCCGGAAGCGGTAATGGCACAAGCAAAAGCGCACTCTGTAGAGTTTCCGAACTGGGTTATTTAAAAATAATAGCTAATAATTAAACAAAGGCTGCTGCAAGTAAAGGCAGCAGCCTTTTTACTTTAATACTAAAAATGAACTTCGACAACTACATAGAAAAGACTTTGTTCATACTGAACGAGCAGGAAGAAGGAACTGTATTTGCAGGAAACACTTCGATAAGAAACATTATTGAAAAAGTTTATCCTGACGCATGGAAACAGTTGTTGAGTACATTACCAAAAAACTGGTTTAAAACCAACACATTTAAACACTACCCAATAGTAGACGGAGCAGTAATACTCCCGAAAGATTTTTACAGGCTGTATTCTTTTAAAATGACAGGATGGAAAAACAAAGCCTTTGAAACAGTAGAAGAAAACAGCGAAAAAGCATTGCTACAGCAAAACGAATACACAAGAGGCGGAATTGTAAGACCCGTATGTGTACTGACAAGAAAACAACCGGATCCGAATATAATAAATGCTGTACTTGTAGAAGCAGACAGCGACACAGAAGATTTTGAATACCTTGTTTACAACAATAATCTTTATTATGTACAAGGTCATTTAAAAGGACTTTACGACGAAGAAACAGAATACTCACAAAACGACATATACTACCGTAACGGTGAATTATACAAAGTACTTTATACAAGTCAAGACCCTGCCCCTACTGTAACAGAAGGATTGCTTGTAGAAGCAGATACAGACGAAACAGACTTTACACACCTTATATTTAATTCAAACCTTTACGAAGTAACCGGACATTGCAGAGGCGAATACAACGGAAATGAAACATACTCAGTAGGAGATATATTTTACGATGGAGATGACCTTATATTATGCGAATATACTCCAGTAGCACCTTATTT
>CAZDRR010000094.1:0-2859 GCA_964507955.1 uncultured Candidatus Saccharibacteria bacterium
GAATCAACCAAGCAGCTAGTTGCAGACTACCAGGCCGGTGTGACCGTCCCACAACTAGCCCAACAGTTCCAGGTGCCAGAACGCAGCATTATTGCTAAGCTGAGCAGCTTAGGAGTCTACCAAAAGAAAACTTACCTCAACAAACGAGGCGAGGTGCCGGTAAAAAAGTCCGCACATATCGAACGGATCGCTAAATTGCTAGATTGCGACCTAGAACTGCTAGAATCGCTGGAAAAGGTAAATAAACAGGTATTATTGATGATTGAACGAAATTTAGAGCAGAAATCTGACCCTAAACCGCATTAATCGGACATAATTCGACTTAATACGGCAAAAGCCCACTTATTTTCACATAAGTGGGCTTTTTTACGTGGGTACACCGCGGGTGCCACAATTGGGCTAATTGGACGCCGGAGGCGTCAGGTTGCCACTGTTGAGGGTCGGTGCGTGTCAATTGCTTGCGGTTACTGCAGTTGGGGGTCAAAGGCGTAGAAAATACACTTGACAGTCGCTTTTGCACTGTGGTATAATGGCGCGGAGCGCTTGGGCAAAACAAAAGCCTGCAGAGCGAATCATGCAGGCTTTTGAACGGCTACGTCTAACAGTTTTTGGGTGCTCTATCAGGATTTATGCAGTCGGTCTGCTTCCTGACCCTAAACCACAGTGACCTTTCACGCTTCGTTACTTGTGAGTGTGTTTGTGGGAGGGGAGACTTGTGATCGCTTTCACACTTAACGACTCGGGTGCGATCAAGAGTCGACTGGATATATTATTGCACCCTCCACAGTTTAGGGTCATGTTGTTTATTTACGAAGGGGCTTCCGACTGGTAGATACATTTATACACCCTCTAACAGTTAGGGGTGAGTCGCACGTTTATTTATATTCGCCTTGCTACGAGTGTTCCAGTTTAGTATTCTAACTCATGGCGGAGTCGGCATGGGGTATAGGGTCTGCGCCCTTGGCCTACTAATTACCAGCTAGGCTGGGTGTTCGTCCTGACCCTCAAGTGTTGCTAGCGGAGGTAACTCGCACACTAGCACTGCGCTCTCGAGGGTTTCGCTTAACTTTCATAAGCTCATCAGAGGGGTAGGGGAGGCGACTGCTAGAGATTTCCTCAGTCATTAAGTTGCTATCCACACTAGCGGTGGACTCATAACACCAAAATAGGTTGCTTGGGGCTGTGGCTCGGGTTTCCCCACAATTAAGACGCATCCTACGCTTCACGCTTCGGACCGCTGTCACCCAGAATAGACTACCATAAAAACAGACTAATTGTATAAAGTATAGTCTGGGTAGATATAAATATTATAACATGGGACAGCTTGCGAAATCAATATCAAATTACTTAGCGTGGCAGGCTGTCCCACTTGTTATCCCGTTTTCAATACAATAATTATATCAAAAATGGGGAGGGCCATCAAGTATAAATTTTCTGACCCTCAATTGCATCAGGCTTTCACAGCCTTAACAATCAGCTCAAGAGCCTCACGGGTAGCTTTTTCCAAGCTCTCAATGAGTTCTTCGTTAGTACCAATAGCGTGAGCAATTTCAGTAATCAGCTCAGCTTTGCGTGGAGCGTGTTCGCCCTTTGCTTTGCTTTTGGCTTTGTAGACGCCCTCACGAGAGAGCTTAGCAACAATGCTTCGAGTAGATTTACCAGTGTCGCTTGCGATAGTTTCCACGCTGACGCCAGCTTGGTAAGCCTCCACGATAGCTTTAGTTTGCTCGGGAGTGTAGTTTACGGTTTTAGTTGCAGTCATCATATGTCCTTTCAAATTGGTTTCTGCGCTGTCTTAAAATAATATTATACTGTCAAAAGGGAACATCGTCAAATTCAAAAAATTCATCGTGTATGTCGGCATCAACAAAAATTTTGTCACGTTCCGCATCAACAAATTCATTGAACCAGTCCAACTGAATTTGTTGGTAAAATTCGCTGTCTGTCATCTGAGTCCCTTTCCTGATTTCATAAAGAAATTATAAAACTTTTTGAAAACTTTGCCAAGTATAAAATTTCGATCTTGCACTGCTCGCAGCCAGACATGTTAGAATTTGCACTTGACTGCGCACTCGCGTAGCGCACTTATAATTTTACACTTGCCAAGGATTACCACTGGCGCCGCTTTTTAAGCGCGCTTTTTTGGGGTGTCGTGGTCGATTTTTCATGTTGTGAAATTTTGGTAATTGAGAATCATTCGCATCCGTAATGAGAATCATTCGCATCTGGTTTCCGTAATTATGAATTATGCATCCATAATTATGAATTATTAATTATTGCGTGATGGCATAGAAATTGCTAATAGCAAGAATCGTGCCAGCCCCAGTGGCGCAAGAATCATGCCAGAGTAATTTACTCGGATATAAAAAAATTCTTGACACGCGCCCCAAAATTGTGGTACAATTTTGGCGCCCCGAAATGTAATACTTTTGTTTTCAATTTTTTCTGGAAACAAAAGTATTCATTTTGAGACGAAAAAAAGCCCCTACAAAGTGTAGGGGCTTTGTAAACCTTTCGGTTTAAAGTGGCTTAGAATTTGCCAATGCCTTAAAAATTTTCTCCAAAGCAGTTTTATTTGCTTTTGTAAGGCTTTCGGTTTCATTTTCGGTAAAACCCAAAATTGCACCGATTGCGTCAGCGTGTGCGTCTTTTTTGACCACAGGTTGACCAGTTTTTGAAGTGTAAACTTTTTTCTTATATACGCCTTCGCGTGAAAGTTTAGCGATTACAGAACGGGTAGATTTCCCCAAATCTGCCGCCATTGTTTCCACAGATACGCCAGCCAAATAATCGGCGACAATTTTTGCCGATTGTTCGGCGGTATAGTTTTGAACCTTTGCTGTCATTTTATTTCCCCTT
>CAZDRR010000095.1:0-2838 GCA_964507955.1 uncultured Candidatus Saccharibacteria bacterium
CGAATTTGTTTTTCTAATTGATCTTTTGCAATATCAATTGCTGCACGCACATCAATGTTAGTTTCTTCACTTCGATATAATTTCCCTTTTACAGAAAGATTCATTTCTACTCGAAATACTTCACCTTTTTTATGATGTGTTGAACGATCAATTTCACACTCAGCGAGTGCAATCTCATCTGATCTAATTTGTAAAAACTTCTCTACTGATGTAACACGACTTGTAAGATACTCCTCTATATCAGGAGTCATGTTAAAGTTTGTACTTTTTATGTTTATATTGATCATACACTTATATTATAACACCTCAAGTCAAGAGCTTCATTAGGAGAAAAGTTATTGAAAAATAAGACTAAAAAGAGGTGAAGTTTTTGAAATCCAGACCCAAGCCCAACCATTTCAAAAACTTCACCTCTTTTTTATAAGTTATTATTCTACCGACAGCAATTTACTTGGACTATGATGCCCTGACACAATCTTCACTTTGTTTGTTTTGAAATAGTCTTTCACTAATTCAATCATGCGAATGTTCGCGCGATTTTGTTTTGCTTCTTCTTTTACAGATACTTCAAACTTCGTATCAGAAATTTTTATAATAGACTCTACTTTTTGTTTTGTTTTTATTCGAATATGAATGTACATATTAGATATGTTCCTTGATGAGTTTCCAGACTTGATCTGTTCCCTTCTTTTCTTTTGCAGAAAAAATTACAGTCTTCACAACTCCTGCAACCTTTGAATAGGTATCATTGAGACATTTTGAAATCTGACTTTGATTCATCTTGTCTGTCTTATTAAGTAAGAGAATAATTGGATCATTTGTTCGATATAAATAATCAAGCATATCAGCATCAAGCTCTGTAATCCCAACTTGTGCATCAACCACAATTACATGCACTCTCTTACTTGCCTGTGTATCAGCAATAAACCATACAATCAAATCATCAAGTTGTTGTTTATCACTTTTAGAACCTCTCGCATATCCATATCCAGGAAGATCAAGAAGATAGAATGAATCATTTATATTAAAAAAGTTTATTTGTTTTGTTTTACCCGCTGCTGCAGAAGTTTTTGCAACAGTCTTATTATTGAGCAAAGCATTGATAGTAGAAGACTTTCCTGCGTTTGATCTCCCATACAATACAACTTGTGGACGATTCTCATCCCACGAGTAATCGCCTTCTGTAATTCCTTTTACAAATTGTACTTTTTTGATTTTCATGTTGCTAGTGTATGTGAAATATACAATAAGAGCAAGATATAAAAGGAAAAAGCGGTCCGACAAGTCGGACCGCTCCTTATACGTTTAGTACAAACAAAACGCACAAATCTATCGAAATCCAGCAGGGTCTCTAAGGACAAATTCTGAGAAATACTGCACTACAGTCACGTAGCAAACAGGTCCTCCCTCATCATCACTAAGCAGTACACATTTAGTGGCAATATCAAACAGAATCCCCCTATTGACCGTCTGAGGATGTGTGAAGTTTCGTGCTTGTATGGTTCTCTCGGAAGGAAACATCCTCTTAGGAGAACCGAGAAAGCTAACCAAATAGGTTGCAATAAAATGTGTTTCAACAACACGAAGCCCAGCACGTTCAAACTCCGAAACGATACCCCATAGAGGATCGCTCTCCGCCATTCCTGGCGGGAAATCAAAGAACACGGTAAGCATAAAAAGATTATGCTGCTTACAAAAAATAAGTCAAACTATTTTATTTATTCTTGGATTAAAGACTTTACTTGCTCTACTCTACTAAGCAAATCTTCATTTGAGTATTTTGGTCTTCCAATGAGATTCCATTCATTACTTGATAACGATTCATCCCATGGACAAACAGATTTCATCCAACTCAAATAAGGTCTAATATCTCTTTCATCTTGAGGATTTGTTCTTGTATACCAAAGTATCTGACAATTATGAATTGTATCTTTCGGGTCTTTTGAACTATCTAATTCTTTAAATTTTTCTTGAGTAATTCTTTCAAGACGCGTTCGTATCATCCACATAATTTCTCCATGACAAACTACAACAACATTTTTTCCTTCACATTCTCTATGGAGCGTTTGAAAAAGACGATCAACTCTAAGCCCAACATCAGCCAAAGATTCTCCATTTGGAGGTGTCCAATAAAAAGGTTCTATTAATCGCTCTTTCATAGAATGAGAGAATTTTTCTTCTCTTTCTTGCATGCTTACTCTATCTAAATCACCCCAATTTCTTTCACGTAAATAAAAATCTGAATACCACACAGCATCTTTAATATTAAGAAGCGCAGCTGTTTCCATAGCTCTAACATATTCAGATGTATAACATCTAAAAAACGAAACATCTTTCGCATTTTTCTTCAACCAATCACCTGCTTGTTTTGCTTGTTCTCTTCCTTTTTTTGAGAGTCTCCATAGAGAGCTATGGCGATTACGGAATTCATCTGAATACAAACTGTGATCCCCCTTTTTTGATAAAGAAGCCGCTACATTACCTTCTGATTCACCGTGCCTAATCAGAATAAGATTAATTGGCATTGACATAAAAAATATTTTAAGTTTGTAAAATGAAATAGCTCTTTATCTATAGTATAAACCCACACCATTGAAATTCAAATCTCACTTCTTATTCCAAAACTTAAATTTATCCAAAAATAATATCTTTACCCCAAGTAATTCAAAACCAACAAGTGCAAGCCATGCCCCTGGTGTAAGTGGTGTAATTAATGCAAGCAGTCCAATAGATATAAAAATAATTCCTAAAACCTTTTTTAATGTTTTGTGAGATTCAAAGAAATTTTTAATTTTATGAAACATTATGAAAGTATATCAGAATACTCAGTTTTTGCTC
>CAZDRR010000096.1:0-2815 GCA_964507955.1 uncultured Candidatus Saccharibacteria bacterium
ATTGTTTTGATTGAAGAATAATTTCTCCACAAGGATTTGTTCCCCAATTTGGATAAATACCATCTTTAAATTGTTCAAGTCTTCTTTCTGGAAGAGTTTTTTCAAGTCCTCCTCTATTAAAGATTCCTCTTTCTCCTGATCCAGATTTGACCAAAGCATTCCATTCGTCAAGAAATTCTTCTACTGAAGGTTTTTGGAGATATACCGCTGAGTTATTAGCAAGCATTCTTTGTCCTTCATTTAAATAAAACTGTCCTTTCTTTGAATCTCGAATTGCTTCATCATCTAAATCTGACAATGAAATAAGTGCACTTCGTCTTACACCACCTGATACTACACATTCTCCAATTTTACAAATAATGTCATGAGCATCTAGATTTGTAAGTCTTCGTCCTTGTCGTGTAAGAATTCTCTCTCTTGTAAAATTCAAAAGAGACATAAGAGGTTCTGGTCCTGAAGACTTTCCTCCCATAGTTTTCAGACGAGCACCTGCTGGTCTCAAAAGTGAATAATCAAAATCAACATCATTTCCATCAAACCAAGCTTTCATACCGAATGCGAGTGCATCAGCCCACCCCTCTTTACTATCATCAACAACATATGTAGGAAGTTTTTTTCCTGTTTGTCTTTCAATTTGAGGAAGTGCTTGAATGTTTGAACTTTCAACAGAAAATCCTACCCCAGTACCACACATAGAAATATAAATAATTTCTGCAAAATCTTGAATAGTTCGTGGTGCAATAAATGAACAGTTATATGCACATACGTTTGTCTTACGTGCTGCTTTTCCAGCAAATTGCATAAGTCTCATTGAAGGAAGTGCTTGTTGTTCTAGTATATATTGTCTGATTTCGTCATATTCAGTCTTAGTAAGTTTTCCATTAAGATTATCTCTCATGAAATCTACATATCTATCTATTGTTTCAATCCATGTTTCTCTTCGTCCTTCTTCTTGAATCCATTTTGCATATGTTCGGTAGTACACAAATTCAGCAAGTGAATTTCTGAAATACTTTTTACTTTCATTTACTAGTTCTTTAACTTTCTCTGGTACAAAACCAACCTTTGTCCTCACTTCTGCTCGTTCTTGTCTATAAAGAATATACGCTTTTGCAGTAGCAAAGTAATCTAATGCAAGGAGCTGTCGTTCAACAACATCTTGAATAAGTTCAACATGAGGAATAAACTTTTTTTCTTTAGACTGTTTAGAAAGTTCTTCTAATGCTTTAACAACAGAATGTGCAACTTTTTCAGCTTCAACATCAGCACCCTCTTGAGTTTGCTGTAAAGCTCTAAAAACAGCGCGGACAATTCTTTTTTCATCAAATGGAACTATTTCACCATTTCTTTTTTGAATTTTATCTAATACAAATTTTGGTTTTGTTTTTTTCATACTACCTGGATACGATTATATTTTTTGACTAGTAAAAGCTATGCGTCTTATATACACATCAATAACTTTATTTGTACTGATATATGTATACAAGATTGGACTCACAATGAATGCAAATGTAACATTACCGATCAAATGCAAAATCGTAAAAGGAATTTGACCTACAAGTGCAGACATAAATGGTTGATTAAAGAACAATGGGCCAACAGTAAGACCTGTGACTGCATCAAAGAACAAAGTTCCGATAACAGCAAATTTCACATAATTAATTCTTTTCATTTCCCTTTTTTTAAAAAAGAACATAGACCAGACTCCTAATATTCCATAAGCAAATGCTGTTACAAGTGTCCATAATCCAACTTTTCCAACTAAAATATCGAATAAGACAATACTCATAAATGCAAATGTAAACCCTACATACGGACCATATACTTTTGCAAATGGCATTTGCGCAGCAAGTAAAGGTTCTATGTTTGGTGGTCGTACTGGAATTAGTCTAAAGACTAAACAAAGTACGAATCCAAGAATTATTTTTGTCCAATCTGTGATTTTTTGCATGTGTATCTGATACATAATAATTACTAATAACTTGCTGAATATGACTAAACAACAACGCGCATACTTTTATGCTGCTTCTTTTAGTATAGAGTAAATAGACCTAAGTGGGATGAGATATCCCCAACTAAAACCCTTATTTTATTATTAGACCATCTTTTTTTTATAAAAGGAATTTATATACCAAAAAGATATTTATTTTCAAAGTGAATTACCATCCCTATTTAAGTATTTCAAAAAACGAAAAATGTGGTCGAATTTTAATCAGAACAATAAATAAAATAACAGAAGAATAAGCCCTTCAGACTTATTCTTCTGTTATTCTTATTAAAAAATTATTCTGTTGTTACACCGTCAAAATCTGCTTCATTATCCACAGCTTCCTGCTTTGTAAGTCTAACTATTCCATCTTTGTGATGTGATGGTGCATATATAGTATATAATTTTAAATCTTCAGTAGATGACACATTAATTACATTATGTTGTGTACCTGCAGGAACAATCACAACGTCACCATCAGTTACCGAGTATTCTGTTTCTCCAACAATCACCTTCCCCTCTCCTTTTTCAAATCTAAAAAATTGGTCATTGTCTGTATGGACTTCAAGTCCAATATCTTCATTTGGTCTTAAACTCATAAGTACAAGTTGCATATGTGCACCAGTGTATAATACTTTTCTAAAATTATTATTCTCAACCGTTTGTTGCTCTATATTCTCTTTATATCCTTTTTTCATATCAAAATTATATCATTAAAATAAAGTAAAATAGCCAAGCCTTATAAGGCTTGGCTATTTTACAACAACATAACCCCTATATCATCTTACTTGCCAACATACTCATAAGCTTCACAGCAGAGGTTTGAGC
>CAZDRR010000097.1:0-2798 GCA_964507955.1 uncultured Candidatus Saccharibacteria bacterium
CATGAACATCTTCTCCATTCTTAAAGATTTCAATGAGTTTTTCATCTCCTGACATAATTGCAGCAAGTCGAAGTTCTATTTGAGAATAATCTACAGAAACAAACTTTGCACCGCTCTTTGCAACAAATGCATCTCTAATTCTTCTTCCAAGTTCACTCTTCACAGGAATATTTTGAAGTCCCGGCTCTTGTGAAGCCATTCGTCCTGTTGCAGCACCAGATTGAATAAATGTAGTTCGAAGTCTTCCATCCAAACCAATCATTGTTGGAAAGACATCAATATATGTTCCAAGAAGTTTTGTAAGTTCCCGATACTTCAATATTTCTTCAATTATTGGATGTTCGCCAACAAGTTTTTGCAGCACTTCTTCTTTTGTAGAAAATGATCCGCTCTTCCCTTTTCTCATTCCTTTGTAAGCAAGGTTCATTTTATTAAACAAAATATCTGCCAGCTGTTTTGGAGAGCTAACATTAAATTCCTCACCAGCGTATTCAAAAATCTTTTTTGAAATTTTTTCTACTTCTTTGTGATATTCTTTTGAAATTTCTTCAAGCAAATCAATGTCCAACATAACTCCGTTTGCAGACATTTCTTTTGTAATTGGAATGAGAGGCTTCTCTATTTCAAAAAATACTTTATCAGAACCTTCTTGTTTCAACTTTTCTAAAATAAATTCATACGCTTCTTTTAGAGTGTTCTTTTTTGTATATGAAAGAACATCTTGATAATTTGGATTTGTAATTGAAGAACGAAGTACCCAAAGAGCAACAGTTGCTTCATCGAGTAAGTTTTGATCTATTTCTTCATGTACAATATTTTCCTCTTTGTCTCCACCAAAAATTTCATTTACTTTGTTTTGTAAACTTCTAAATTCTAGATCGGCAAAAAGTTTATTTACTCGTGCAACATCAACATTATCTTTCCATAAAACATCTAAATCAAATTCAACAGGAACATCAAGCTGAATTGTTGCAAGCATCTTACTAAACTTCGCCTCTTCTTCATGTTCTTTGAGTAATGCAACAATTCTTGGTTTAAATCCATCCTCAATTAAGGTTTCTTCTTTTTTATTTAAAATTTTATATAAGTTTTCAATTGTCTTATATTTTTGAATAAGATCGGTTGCAGTTTTTTCTCCAATTCCCTTTACTCCAATAATATTATCTGAAGTATCACCCCTAAGTCCTTTGTAGTCAGGAATTTGTTCTGGTTTAAATCCAAATCGTTCGATAACGGTTTTTTCATCATATAAAATAGTGTCTTTGATTCCTTTTTTAAGAGTAAAAACTTTTACTTTATCATCAATCACCAACTGGAGAGTGTCCATATCTCCCGATGCAATAACAACTTCAATATCTTTTTCTTTCGAAAGTTTTTTTGAAAGAGTTCCAATCACATCATCTGCTTCATATCCTTCTTTTTCTAAAATTGGAATATTAAATGCTTGAAATACTTCTCGTGATCTTTTAATTTGAGTTATCAAATTATCATCAAGAGCCTTTCGTCCTGATTTATAATCAGTATACACAGCATGTCTATATGTAGGTTTAGGGAGATCGAATGCAGCAAAAATATAGTCGGGTTTGAATTCTTTTATAATTCCAAACACCATTGTAGAAAGACCATACAAAGCACCTGTTGGTTCTCCTTTTGATGAAGAGAAGTCTGGCAATGCATGATATGCACGATGAATAATTGCATGTGAATCTAGAATTACTACTGTTTTTTTATCTTTCTTTTTACTCATTCTTGTATTGTTACTTTTCTAGTTTCTAATGTGTTGTGATCAAACTGTATCCATACTGTGTTCATTGGTATAAGTGATTTTATTTTATCTGCCCATTCAATAATAATTATATGTTCTGGATTTGAAAGTATTTCATCAAAATGAAGCACTTTTAGTTCTTTTAAATCATCGATTCGATATACATCAACATGAAAAACTTTCGTAAAAGAATCTTTCGCAACATTATATGAATTTATTATAGAAAAAGTCGGAGACTGCACGTGTTGTTTTACTCCTAGTTGTTTTAAAAATGTTTTTGAAAAAGTAGTCTTTCCCGCACCAAGATCTCCTACCAAAGCAAAAATATTTGAATGTACAAGTAATGGAAAAATTTCTTCTTGAACAAAATGTTCCCAATCTCCCTCTTTGAGAATACGTGTTTGCATATATGTCTAGTGTACCATATTTGAAAATCAGGTGGACCTTGCCTTCGGCAAGGTCCACCCTTGTTCATACAACAAAAGACGCCCCTGACCGATCGAAGGTGAGGGACGCTTTAATCTCAGAAGAACACCGGTCATTGACCGATGAACCCTGATGGATTGTTCATGTCAAAAGCTGCGACCACTCGATTCCCGCTCTTCACAAGAATCGGGTTACCAGGCGTTCCAACAGGAGGTGGACCCCTGAAAACTGGAGGTTGGTTGTAGTAACCAACAGGGCGAGCCCCATTGAAAACAACAACCTGACCGCCACGCATAGTGCGAGGATAACACCCTTGGGGAACTTGGTTGTACATAGGCATAGCCCCATAACAACCTCTTCCATAACCCCCAAAACCACCGATGGTGGTGTTAGAGTACATCCCAACACCAGCAAGTGGGGTAAATGAAGTTCTGGTTACAGAATTTCCCCGCCGATCAGTCTGGGTTTCAATGGTACAGCTTGTCGTGATAACCGCGGCCACGACTGCCGCTAGAAGTTTGAGGAGCGATGATGTAGCCTTCATAATTCCTTTATATATTATCACATTTATTATAAAAAGTCAATAGCTTTTGAGCTATCTTTTTGT
>CAZDRR010000098.1:0-2737 GCA_964507955.1 uncultured Candidatus Saccharibacteria bacterium
CTCTAATAATATTTCTAAGAAGTCCTGAAGAATTTGCGTTGCCATTAGAATCACCTCCCGCACCTCCTGAAGAAGCACCTCCTCTTGATGGCGGAAGTGCAGGTGGAGTATATGAACTTGTTACTCCTCCTCGTGATCCTGGTGTGGTGTTTGATTTAAAAGTGAATCCAAGGTTGTGTCCATCATCAAATACATTTTTAGCTGTGAGATCTACATTTATTCCTGTATTTCTAATGTCTCTTAACCTAACATTATTTATGTCAGCCGTTCCATTAATACCAATATTTGCATATGAGTTTGGCACTGTAGAACGTACTGTTAATAAATTATTTTCATTATATCCAATAATCTTAAACAGACTCGAAACATTTAGTGTACTTCCGGCTTGTAAGTAAAGTGTATCTCTACCCGAAGTAAGCTGCTTTATAAAATTAACAACATTATTTATACCTTGAATAATTTGTGCTGCTCCTGTGAGAGTTGCGGTGCCATTTACAGTTCCTATGCGAAATGTTGTACCTGTAAATATTGCATCTCCACTGACTATCCCATTATTTGTTGAAGTGTTTGCAAATGAAGCATTTCCATTTACAGTTGTTTCATTGGATGCTGTTCCTGTAAAATCAAATTGAGTAATTTCAGTTGTTCCATTTGAAGCATATATATTACCTCCAATAGTTCCTTTCCATTGATTATTAAGAATTGTAAGGGTTGAGGAATTACTTAATCCTCCACCATATCCTGTAGTATTGAAGATAGCGTCTCCAGTAACAATTCCTTCATTTTTACTTGCTCCATTAAAATATGCATTTGCACTTACAGTTCCTAAATTTAATGTCGAATTATTAAATATATATGTGTCGATAATTTGATTATCACCACCATACACATTTCCATTTACAGTACAATCCCAATCATGAGAATCAACTCTAAATATTCCTAAGGTAGGTCCCGTTAAGGAATAGTAGTTTGTATTAAAAATAGTATCTCCTTGAATCTGACCTAAGCAATAAGAAAAATCTTCAAAAGTTACATTACCATGTATTTCTCCTAATTCAGAACTATAAGAGTTATCCCGAAATATAGCATTCGAATACAAGACTTTTTGATTGGATACTCCGTTTGAAAAATTAAAAACTGTTATAGGAATACTGCTTGCATCATATACTGTTCCATTTACAATACCAGTTCCTTCATATGTATTCATTCCATCAACCTCATAAACTCCTAGATTTGAAGAATACGACATAAAGGTTGCGTCCCCAGTTACAGTACCGTAGTTGAAACTTGCTGCTTCAAATATTGCATTCCCATCAACAGTACCATAGTTATGCGTACCATTACTAAATGTAAGATCACCTACATATGTAACACCCTCAGGTAGATCTGTATTTTGTCCATAGTATACGCAATTACCCTCATCATATATTGCCCCAGCATAATTAGCAGCAGCAGGATCTGTACAACCAGATAGATATGTAATATTTCCTGTTACTATTCCCTGATTATAATTAGCAGCATCTGTTTGACTATAAAATCGGGCGTCGCCGTTTACTATTCCATAGTTATAAGACGCAGACTCGTTATATGCAAAATCAGCAAATCCATTGATTGTACCATTATTCTCACCCCATTCGAATGTAGTTGTACCTGTTGTTGTACCAAAGTTGTATGAACTATTAAATGCTGCGCCTCCAGCAATTATTCCGTAATTAAATGAACAACTATTGAAACTTGCCCCACCCTCAACATATCCGTAATTTCCAAATGTTCCGCATGTGTTCCATTCATCATAAAAATATGCATATCCCGTAGTAGTTCCGATATTTCCAGCAGTTGTTGTCGCAGCCATTGTATATCCAAAGTCATATGAATAATAATTAGCATCACCATTAACTATCCCTCTATTACTATAATAATAGAAATCAAGTGGACCACTTACGGTATCACCGTCATAGTTATCTCTTTCTATTCCTACTTGAAGACTCAAACAACTTCCATCATCATATGTCGCATTCTCATTATAATTATCGTACGAGTTATCAGTACATCCAGGAATATAACCTAAACCAGCAGTTGCGCTTATTGTCCCTATTGTTGAATTACTATTTGTTATTGTACCCGCATCTCCTCCTTGTCGAGTTCCGTTATTGTATCCAACATTTAAATTTCCAAGACTATCTCCACCATCCGCAATAATCGCACCTACAATAGAATCAACTATTTTTATGTCTCCTGCATTTCCTCCGTATGAATTTGCTTCATCATACACACTATTACCTCCAGATGTATTTACTGCAGGAATATTAGTTGGAAAATTAACATTGTATAAAGAAATATTTCCTCCATTGTTCTGTTCTGTACCATTTGTATATGAAAGATCATCTTCTCCATGTACATCAATTCCTCCTCCAAAACCAATAAGTGTAAGATTAGTAATAGCAATGTTTGAATATGCTTTTTCACCGCTATTTACTCCAACAAATGCATAATCTGTATTCCCACCCGACGATGAAATTGTATGCCCGTTTCCATCAAAAATCACAAGACCTGTTTCAAGAGTAAAACATGTTCCTGATACGTTTGTAATATCTTGACTAAGAGTATAAATTCCTGGTTCAGAAATTGTTCCACAAGCAGATATTGTATTTTGTGACCAAGAGAATTGTCCGGCAACAAATGAAAGAAGATCAATATTATTAATAACTAGACTAGTTAAATCTGAAAACCAAGTTGC
>CAZDRR010000099.1:0-2667 GCA_964507955.1 uncultured Candidatus Saccharibacteria bacterium
TTCAATAGGAAAAAACCTAGGTTTTTTGGTTGTTTTAAAGCATCTTGGCTTTTCTTGACGCAATCGTATTTTACCGACTAAACTGTTTCTACAGTAGGATAGTTTAAAGAGGTTTATACAGAATGCATCTACTCCGACTCTCTTCTAGATTAAATGGAGTACCACCAGATGTTTTTATCACTTCTGGAGGTATTGTGGTAAAAGAAGTAGAACAAGACGTATTTGAAGCGCTACCAAGACGGTTTGATGCTAGAATTAACCAAACTGTACTAAATGTTGGAGAATCGTTATGGGCATTGGAAGCCGTGTTGATGAAAGAAATATCAGCCGTGGATATACATGAATATGAAGAACGAACAGTCAGATTCAACTCCAGAGAACCAGCTCTCCTTACAGCCGAAGGACGTAGTGAGGACACACCACTATAGAGGATTCACTAATAAAGAGTGTGAGTTCTACCCCTGCCACACAATCACTCGAAAAGACTTTAACTGTTTATTCTGCTACTGTCCACTTGCGTTCTTACAATGTCCAGGAGACTATACGGCGTTTATAGATACTAAGAATAATGTTTGGAGAAAGGATTGCAGCCGTTGTATCCTTCCGCATAATGGATACAAAGCATCGTGGAAATTCATTCAAAAGTGGCTCGAGAAACCACTAATTTGGAGAGGTCCTTAAAAGATATGTTAAAAATCAACTTACATTCAAGTGTTGGTCTAATCACTAATAGCAGCACAGAAATCTACACTGATGAAACTAACTCAGTGAAAGCAGTCAAGGAAATGATCGAAGAGTTTGCAAAGGTCATGGGATTTGATAAGTCCTTTGACGAGATGTTCTACATCAATATACTGATGAGTGAATATAACTATGAATCTGCATTTGATGGGAGTTTCAGCGAGTTAGAAACGTTAATGGACAACATTATTAGCGGTAAAGTGGAAAAGCCGAAATGGATGGAGGAAGCAGATAAAAAGCACTATGCTTCGTACGATTATTTTGATAGAACAATGTACATTGCTCCAAAAGAACCACAGTATAAAGAGTTAGCAGATAAGATTCAGGCGTTTTTACATTCTCCAACATCTACTGCATCTTATGATGGTTGAACATACATATGAAAATTCGTGTTGAAGCGGAAAGTAACTATCATGGTGTTTGGTTGGAGTCTGGGAGGACGCTTCGGTTTGCCATCGATCCTACTAAGCCTATTACGGATTTGAAGTATCCGGAATTCTATGATATTCAGATAACCAACTACTGCCAAGGCGGGTGTAAGTTTTGCTACCAGAATTCCTCCAGCGATAAAGAACATTACAAAGATGTAACCTCTAGGCTGAGAAGGTTCTTTCAATCTATTCCTAATACCTCTCTGCCATTCCAGATTGCATATGGTGGTGGAGAACCCACTTCTCATCCAGAATTCAACTCGTTGATGGAAATGACTAAAGGAGAGTTTGACATCTCTGCCAACTTTACCACTAATGGAATGTGGACTAAGTTCTTTTCCGCAGAAGAGAAACAAGAACACTTGAGGATAGTTAAGACGTGGTGTGGAGGCGTTGCAGTCTCTACCCATGAACACTTAAATAGGTACTGGATTGATGCGGCGTCTAGGTACTTAGACCGCAACATTCACCTAAACCTCCATGTTATCATTTCTGATAAAGAGTCTATTGATAGGTTTCTACAACTGCTAGACTCCTGGAAAGCAGATATTAAGTACTTCGTTCTTTTGCCTTATACAAATGTAGGGCGAGCATTCTTTCAAAAGAAACTAGTTGATTGGGATTACTTAGTAGAACACTTCCCGGTAGCTGATTATACTCAAGTTGCATTTGGTGCTCGATTCCATCCCTACTTAGTTAAAAGCTCCCTACGAATTCCGATCTCTATTTATGAACCGGAAATAATGTCCAAGTACATTACTGTGGATAATGAGGGGGGCACACTATATGGGTCTAGTTTCTCAGATCAGCCGCTGGAGAAAGGATTTTTAAACTGATAAATAAACTAGTAGATTCTAAACTCAACTAAAACAGGAGAACTTGAACCATGTCAAACTATCAAACCTTTGAAGATTATATTTTAGCAGAATCAAGAGCTAAACGTGATCCAGACTACATTTACACTCCACTCGATATGACCGCATTTTGGAACAGAAAGCCGTTGCCTAGCGGGAATCTGATTGTGGGACACACTTGGACAGGACCAGAAAAAAAGATGAAAGGAGCTAATATTCTACAACACGGTAAGACTGGAAAGTTCTTTGCTGCGACTGGAGCAAATACTGGAATTCTTAAGAATTCCACCTTCCATGATTCTGCTGAAGAGGCTGCTGAGTTTTATCATAAGCCCCAAACAGAAGCTGAAACTAAGTCCTAAAACCGTATGTCAATCCCGAACATTGTATTTTTGAAAGATGATTCTCCTGTTGATGAATACCTTCCTATAATCAAGGAACTCGAAGATGGGGGTTTTAGAGTAGTCATTCATTCTATTTTAGATGAGATTTATCTAGATCAAGAGTCTAAGTCTGATGCAACTTTATGTGATTTCATTATGTCTTATGGACCACTAGCAGACATTGTTCGGGAAATCTCTGAAGACCTAATGCAGGCTTGGGTAGTTATAGATCCAGAATTTTGTACTAAAACAGAAGAC
>CAZDRR010000100.1:0-2571 GCA_964507955.1 uncultured Candidatus Saccharibacteria bacterium
GTCCGTCATTTCGCTGATTTACTACAAATAGTGTCTTCATAACAGTAGATTTTAGAAGTTAACTTTTTATTATACCTTTTTTATAGTATCACATTAATTTAATTTATAAAAATAAAATGGGGATAACCCATTTTATCTTAGTGGTTGTATATTTACATCACTTTTTATAATCTCATTTAACTTATTCTGCTTATTTTCAGTTATTTCTTTAACTTTTTCTATATCCCCCATAGTCAGTTCAGATCTGTTTATTTTTACTGGTAACTGTAATGATAAATTTGTGGTTGTGTAGATATATAACGTCCAACCACCAATTACAGAAAGGATGATTAAACTGCAAAATCCAACAACTGTAACTTTCCAGTAGAAATGAATTCCTAATTTCTTTGAATTAAGTTTTTCAAGCACACCCTTATATAGTTTAACTAAATTTTCCATATTATTCTTGTTCACTTTTAGCTATATTTGTAATGGTAAATCTAATATTAGCTCTATATATTATTTTCTGACTTATTTTATTCTTTTCATCTCCTGGAATTACGCGATCTTCCAAAATAGAAACATCATCCAAATTTAACTTTATAGGATAAGCTTCTAAGGCTAAGATTGTATGGTAGACATTACTCCACTCACCTGTAATCAAAACACTTCCAATTATCTTACTTTTATCATTCAGCAAATCAAAGCTTTTAACTTCCCCGCTGGAGCCAGTATCTCTTACTATCTTCTCAATATCAGATATTAACAATATTTGGTTTTCTTCCGTCGGGTCAAAAAAATACTTATTTATTAGTTCTCTAACTTTTTTTGCCTGGACTAATGTATTCTGAAGAGAAGAAGTCTGCTTCCCTTTTTTTACCCATGCTTCCATTTCACCACGTAAAGAACCCTCTTCTTTTTTGAGAGAAAAGATGGAATATATACCCTGGAATAAAATTAATCCCAAAATAATCGAAGTGAAAATAGATATAATTAATAGCGCACATGTTCTCCTTTTCATATTATTTCAAGCTTACTATTAAATTATAATTAATATTAGACTTCTTCATTATGAATTTTTCAGTGTATTTAGCTTCTTTAACAAACTCTTTTGACTCAAAAATTCTCTGAAACTCAATTAAAGATTCTCGTGTGTCTCCTATACCAGTTATTTGAATCACTCCCCCTTTTTCGTCTTTAGTAATTGATATCGAATTTATTGAAATACCCTTAGGTTTTATATCTAAGACGATTCTAATTAAATCACTAATTTTAAATTCCTCAGAACTTTCATTCTCAATAAATAAATTTATATCTTTTCCAATTATTTTTAATTCTTCATCAACGCTACCCTTACCTAAGATTGTTTGTTTTATTTGAGCAACACTTTCAAATAAATTATTTCTTTCTGTTTTAACAAAAATATAAGAAGGGGCAATTATAAAAATTGAGATAACTTCAATAAAAGAAACCAAAGAACAAACAATAATAATGAATCTCATTATTGTCTCTTTTCTTAACTTTTTAATTTCTTTTTGGGGTAATAAATTCATATTAGTCTAAATCTTTAATAGCAAGGCCAATAGCCGCAGCAAAACCTTGAGAAATATTAGCACTTATCGGAGGAATATAACTATCAAACTCTATTATATTAACCCAAGGATTTGATACTTTTATATCAACGTGAAGTTCTTGCTCTAGATATTCAACAATGCCCTTTAAATTAGAACCGCCGCCAGTTAGGTATATTTTCTTAATACTTGAAACTTGAGATGTTTTTGTATCCCAATAATTAAAATACTTTAAAATATGGCCACTTAATTCATCTAGAATTTTTGATATAGCGACTTTCACCCTCTCTTCATCGCAAAAAAGCCCATTATCTATCTTGATTTTTTCTGATTCAGCAAAAGTTATTTGCAAATCTTTTGAAATCTGCGAAGTAATAGAGTCTCCCCCAAGATCTAATATGGCAGAAAAATTTACGACACCGTCTTTGATAATAAAAATGTTCGTTATATCTTTACCAATATCAACTCCCATACAAGACATCGGCTCCAAATCATTTTTTGGAACTATTGCTCTAGCCATCGCATTTGATTGTAATTCAAATGTTTTTGGCAAAATACCAGTACCACTAAAAGCTTGTATATATTGATTAATTATTTTTTCAGGAAACGCACAAACAATTACTGAAGTAACATTTTTTATAGAAGAAGGAATTATTGTGTAATCAAAAACACATTCACTTGTGGGAATTGGAACATATTCTTCAAGATGAAGTTCAATAGCGTTTCTAATTTCTTGTTTAGAAATATTTTGAAAATCCATTTGAACCAAAAAAGATTTTTCCTCTGGCAAGGCAACATTTGCAAGAGAGAGGTCATATTTTTTTGCTAAATCTTTTATTAATCCAGCTAATCCAATAGGGTCCTCTACATTACCAGCTTGGACGATTCCGGCTGGAATTAATACAGAATCATATCTTCCCACGACATATTCTGCTCCGCGTTTTTTAAATTCGATAAAACGAAGCGAGTCGGTTGAAATATCAATACCGACTGCTGGCATAGAAATAAAACTTGGAACTTC
>CAZDRR010000101.1:0-2512 GCA_964507955.1 uncultured Candidatus Saccharibacteria bacterium
AAGTGACTTTTTTATTCAAAATTAGTACTATCTATTCATGCCAGATAAATACACTGCAGTTTGGGTGTCACACTCATCAATGGGGGATTTTATAAAATGCCCTCGTTCATACTATTTGAAGAATATGTACAAAAATCCCAAGACGGGTAAGAAGATTAATATTGTAAGCCCTGCACTTTCACTCGGGTCTGCTGTACATGAAGTCGTTGAAGGTCTTGCAAATTATCCAGCAGACAAACGATTTGAAAATCCAGAGGAACTTCTTGTTAGATTTGATACAGCGTGGGAAAAGTTTAAAGGGAAAATGGGTGGGTTTAAAAGTGAACAAGAGGAGCTTGAAGCAAAGGAGAGAGGTAAGGCAATGATTCAACGAGTAATTGATCATCCGGGAATGTTGAAAGAAAAAATAGTAAAAATCCCTGAAGGTGAGATGCTTCCTAATTTTTATTTATCAGAAAAAGATAACATCATTCTTTGTGGACGAATTGACTGGCTTACATACAAACCTGAGGATGACAGTATTCATATTCTTGACTTCAAAACAGGAAAGAATGAAGAAAAAGAAGATTCACTTCAGCTTCCAATTTATCAGCTTCTTTTGAATAAATTACAAAAACGAAAAGTAACAGGCGCATCATACTGGTATCTTGATAGTGACGACGAGCCAAAGGAAAAAGAATTACCTACTGTTGAGGATTCGTTTGAAAAAGTATATACAGTAGCAAAGCAGGTCGCTGATGCGAGGGTAAAAGCATCTAAAGAGGGGATAGAGAATGTGTTTGTGTGTCCTAGAGGTGAGAAAGGGTGTTTTTCATGTGCTCCATTTGAAAAGATTATTAAAGGAGAAGCAGAGTTTTTAGGGAATGGTGAATGGGGGCAGGAGATGTATATGGTTTAATATTGACAATTATATATTATAGTTCATAATATTGACCCTATATGTCTAATAAATTTTTACTTTATTTTTCTATAAGCATCCTTATGGGTGCAGCTTTTATTTCTCCCTTGGAAACACATGCTGATGATGTAATTATTGTTGATGAAAATAAATCAAATACTACTCCACGACTCAAGGAACAAGTTATATATGAAGAGTGGTTAGACCTCTCAATGGGACATAGATATTATTTGTCTGATCAAAAAAGATATGGAGGATATAACAATGTTGATGCGGGATATGCATTCTTTTTGCAAGATTATAATAAATATGGAAAGAAAATCTTGAGACAAGATTTCACAGGGAGGTAGTTGACTTTTTTGGAAAATAGTGCAATATTTTAGGCTGGCCCTCAATTTTCAGAGTGCTCTTTCCCAACACAACCATGAAAACATGCACCATCGCGGCTATGGCCGCTTTCGCCATCGGACAAATTTTGTCCGCTCAACCCACGGTTGCCGTCAAGCGTGCAATCGTTGTCAATAAGCCCACTTCAAGTGGAACCTTCAATGCTCCGACTGATCACACCGTGGTCATTGGACAGGCAGGCTCAAACCAGGTGACGTCTTTTCAGACGGCGCTGCAATTTGAGTTCCTGGTGGAAGGTTCTCCTGTCAATGTTTCCAATTTCAAGATGACTCGCGGCGACTTCACTCTGGTTCGCAACGGCTCAATCGTTCCGAATTGGAACAAGTCGGCATTTGGTTCCTATCATCCGATTGATCAGGGTTCGCCTGACTACTTGCCGTTCAACGCGGCCGGTGCCAGTGTGATGCCTACTGGTATGAATCAGTGGGTCTCTGATCTCAACGGTGATGGCCTTGGGGTGGTTCTCCCGAGCGTCTCCAAGTTCCAAGTGGTCAATCACCCTGTTGGACTGGGAACTACTACGAGACCACTGTTGTCTGCCGTCGGGGATTACTATACCCTTTGGTACGACATTGTGATCAATTATCAGTATGGTGAAGGGTCTTACACCAAGACCTTCACACCATCTGAGACGGTGGTCTCAATTCTCGTCACTAACAATGTCGACACTTGGAACGGCGGGTCAACCAAACCCACCAAGATCGTTCTTGAGTTGTCTGACAATTTGGCTGACTGGCAGGTTGCGGATGTCTCCGTACCAACTCCGTTGCCGAAAGTGGTGCCCAATATCATTGCTCTCGTTCCCAAGACGACCAGTGTTCCGGGCTTGTCTGCCGATCGGAGGTTCTATCGTTTCAAGCAGGAGACGATTGAATGATTTTTCATGAACTGCTTTCCAAGGGCTTTCTCGCAAGAGAAGGCCCTTGTTTTGTTTGACATAATTAATAATTGGTGGTAATCTCAGGTTCTTAATAATTTTTTAAGATTAATTTATGTTTACAAATAAAAAAATATCAGCAGGACTTACATTGCTTATGATATTGATGGTTATGAGTATTTCTTATGTTCAAGCCGAAGTATCTATTGTTGATGAACCTGTATTAGAAACAGAGAATTCTTTCGTACTTTGTCACGATGGAATTGATAATGATGACAACGGTACAACTGATCTTGGAGATCGAAACTGTGCAAACTTCCTTGAAGTAG
>CAZDRR010000102.1:0-2404 GCA_964507955.1 uncultured Candidatus Saccharibacteria bacterium
CTGGGGACCTGGCCAGCCGCGCCGAGTCGGAAGCTGTCCGGGCGGAAGTGTTGGTGCGGCATCGAAAGGAGTGGGCCGAGCTTGAGGGGTTTCGAAAGTCGGCGCTTAAGGCGATGAAGGAAGCACATGATTCCGGAGATAAGAACGCTTGGACTATTGCCAAGATGGCCGCTGATACCGCGAAATCGAATCTCCAGGCATTGGAGATTAAGCAACAGGGCGAGGCCCGTGCCTGGGGATTGGATGCGCGTAGCGAAGAGGAAATCATCATCCGCAATCCGCGACATGCCGACGGGGTGTAGCGGTGGACATTGAGCGAATCCCGGTGGAATCCCTGATCCCCTATGCCCGCAATGCGCGTACTCACAGTGACGCGCAGGTAGCGCAGATTGCCGCGAGCATCCGGGAGTTCGGCTTTTGCAATCCGGTCTTGATCGATGCCGAGTCCGGAATCATTGCGGGACATGGGCGCGTGCTGGCCGCCCGTAAGCTCGGCATGACCGATGTCCCGTGCGTGCGCCTGGGGCATCTCACGGACGTTCAGCGGCGGGCTTATATCATTGCTGACAATAAGCTTGCGCTGAATGCCGGGTGGGATGAGGCCATGCTGGCGCTAGAATTGTCGGCGCTTCGGATCGAGGAGTTTGATCTTGATCTGACTGGGTTTGATGTTGGTGAGATTGATGCGCTGCTAGATGGGGCGGACCTGGTGGGCAGCGATGGTGGCGGATCGGGCGAAGACGACACCGAGCCCGAGGTCGATCGGGCAGACGAACTGCGCAAGCTGTGGGGCGTGGAGACGGGGCAGCTTTGGCAGCTTGGCGAGCATCGGTTGCTGTGTGGGGATTCGACGCGGGCGGAGGATGTGGCGCGGGTGATGGGGGGCGAGCGGGCCGACCTGTGCTTTACGTCGCCGCCCTATGGGCAACAGCGCGAATACCGAGACGGCGGCGCTGTGACCGACTGGGACGAGCTAATGCGCGGCGTCTTCGGTAACTTGCCGATGGCGGACGATGGTCAGGTTTTGGTTAATCTTGGCTTGGTTCATGATGATGGAGAGTGCATTCAGTATTGGGCGAATTGGCTTGATTGGATGCGATCAATAGGCTATAGGCATTTCGGGTGGTATGTCTGGGACCAGATTAGAGGGCTTCCGGGTGACTGGAACGGAAGGCTTGCGCCATCCCATGAGTTTGTTTTTCATTTCAATAAGAAGTCAGTACAGCCGGTAAAGCACGTCGAGTGCAACCAAGAAAGAGCAAAAAAGGAGCGCGATTCTGTCTCAAAAGGAAATTCAAAATTAGGTCTACGCGGGAAAGACGGGATCGTGCGCGAGCTTTCCAGTCTTGACAGCGTTGGGCAGACGCACAAGGTCCCGGATAGCGTTCTTCGGTTTGAACGACACATGGCGAACGACGTTGCAAGAAAGGGGCACCCTGCAACCTTCCCTGTAACCCTTCCAGAGTTCGCGCAAAAGTCATGGCCCGGCATCTGCTTCGAGCCCTTCAGCGGCAGCGGAACGACGATCATTGCCGGAGAAAACCTCAACCGCCGCGTCCGCGCCATCGAGATCAGCCCGGCCTATGTAGCCGTCGCCTTGCAACGCTGGGCGGATCACACAGGGGGAACGCCGGTGCTTGTCAGTGCCTGACCTTTACCTGCCAAAGTTCAGCCCGCACCCAGGACAAGCGCGCTTGCTCGCCAGCAGCAAGCCGCGCAATGTTGCCTGCTGCGGGCGCCGCTGGGGCAAGACGTATGCGCTCATCGAACTGATGCTGAACCGCCGTGGCGGCGCCTTGGCCGGAAAGGATGGTTACGGGCGGATCGGCCTGCCGTGCGCCTGGTATGCGCCCAACGATGCCTATTTCGCGCGGGTGTTTCAGGACATCATTTCGCAATACTCAAAGGTCATCCGCAAGGCCAACACTGCGCCACGGCCCGTGATTGAGTTTCGCAACGGCGGGCGGGTGGATTTCTGGACGTTGGAAAGCCCAATGAAGTGCGGCCGGGGCAACCATTATGCCCGCGTCGTGATCGATGAAGCCGCCCACGCGCGCCACCTGCAAACGGCCTGGGAGCAGTCAATCCTGTGGACGCTGGCCGACCTAAACGGAGACGCGTGGTTTATTAGCACGCCGTGCGGAATCAATTATTTCCACGACCTATTCAGAAAGCCCGAGACCGATCCGCAGTGGGCAAGCTTCACCGCGCCTTCGATGGACAATCCCTATCTGCCGTCCGGGTGGATGGAAGAACAACGGGAGACGATGCCGGAACTGGTGTTTGCTCAGGAAGTGCAAGCCCAATTTGTGACCTTTGGTGCCGGCCTAATCAAGCCTGAAATGCTCCTCGATGGCGAAGCGCCCGCGCATCTTCCCGTCGTGCTCGGCGTTGACCTGGCCAT
>CAZDRR010000103.1:0-2365 GCA_964507955.1 uncultured Candidatus Saccharibacteria bacterium
GTTTTTTATAAATATCATTTTCCAGATACTTAAGATAAATCAGGTATAAAGCTTCTTTTATTTTTTCCATATTCACTCTCCTAACGCTAAAATAGCATTACCGCAAGTTATTCTGCTTTCATCTTCTTCTATCGAAGGAATAAAAACTAACACATCAAATTCTTTATTAATTAATTCTTTTTCTATTTTTCTGTAAGGGCTATATTCAAAATAGCCTCTTGTTGTTTGTATTTTATTTTCGTTACATGATTTTGTTAAATGAATTGGCGTAATTTTTACCATAAATTTTTTCGGATTAAAAAAATCTCGTAATTTTTCGGCATTTATTTCATAATTATCTGCAAGAGCAAAATTAAGAGCGAATTTTCTTCCCTTTGGCGGTTCTAAATTATTTCCAATTTCAGAAATTTCTTGAAGTGTTAACGAATTCCCAGAAAACATTTCTTCTCTTTGTTTATCGCAAGTTGAATTTATTGAAAATTGCAATCCTGCATCTCCCCTAAAATATCTATTTTTAATATCTGAAACCCATTCAGATAAAAATTCATTTAGAAGTTTATTTTTTTTAGGCAACATTGTAGAAATAACAGGATGAATTAGACTACGTCCAATATATGGATAAATAGTTTTTCTTAAATAATTAGAAGTAAAATCAAGAACGTTTTTATTAAAAGTTGGCTCACCCATTCTCGCATAATGAATATTTAATCTTTTCGTAGCGCCTATTTCGGGATGAAGATTTAACGCTGAAATTATTTGTTTTTCTAAATCATTTATTGTTGTATTAATCCCTTTCCCTACTTTTGGCACATCACAGAATTTACAATTCATTGAACATCCATATTGGGTAGAAACAGTTATAACCCATTTTTCAGTTAATGGGAGTAAATCGCCATGTGGGACTTGATTTATTTCATTATCAAATCCCAAAAAATTAGCTTTTATGTTTTTATTTTTTCCATAATCTTGTAAAGAAACAAATTCGAGTTTCCCTTTTTCTCCGTTTATAATACAAATATTACCAGTCGGAACTTTAACTATTTTTTCCATATTCACTCTCCGATTAAATCTTCGTCATAATCGCAACTATAATCAATTTCGCTATGTTTAATAGATTCAGGATTAGCGTTAATAATTCCATATTGATTAACATCAATCATTGGAAGTTTTTTACCTTCTTTTTCCTGAAAAATTAATCTGCCAACTAATGCGACAATATATAATGATTTTACTTTTTCAGCTATTTCTTCCGCTGTTTTACCGGTTGCCACGCACTTTATAAGCTTAATATCCTCTTGCGTCCCGATATTGATTTCAAAATAAGTTATAGTAAAATTATTTGTTGTAAATCTTTTTTCAGGAGCTTTTGTTATTTGCCCAGAAATAGTAATTTTATTCAGCATTGTCTTTTTTACCTCCAAGCAATTTAAATTTATTCGCTATAATAATGACTGTTTCTTTCTTTTGCCCCTGTTTGTCAGTCCATTTATTTATGTCAAAACGTCCATCTATAGCAATTAATGAACCTTTTTTAACATATTCGCCTGACAATTCAGCTTGTTTGTCCCAGAGTTCAATATTGAACCAGTCAGCAATTTCTTTCTTTTCTGATTTGCTCCATCTGTTTACAGCAATTGAAAAGCGTGTTTTTACTTTGCCGGATTCAAAATACGTCATTTCAGGGTCTTTACCGACCCTGCCTATTAAAACTATTGAATTCATTATGCCGCTTGTCCTTTCATTAATTCAATAAATATTGTTTTTGGAATTTTAGTTTGATGTTTTGCCATTAGAATATTGAAATCTTTAGAACCTATTTTTTCTTTTAACATTTTCTTTTCAGCTTCATCAATAGGTCTATCAGAACCATTTTCTAATTCGTCAAATATTTGAGCAGATGTTGTTTTATTATCAGCTTTATCCTGTATGTTATCCTGTTTATTTGCTGTGTCAGCGTCTTTTGTGTCATCAATGCAAAATAAACCATTTAAAGCATATTTTCTAGCATAAGAAGAAGCCGCTCCGGTTACTTGTGATTCATCCATCCCTTTTTTATTGTCAGCTTCTCTTGCAAAAGCAGAAGTTTCAATTTTATTATTTCCGTCGTATATAGTTGCAGTTGCTTTGACGTAATATCTATCACCGATTAAGACTATTTCATCAGTAATATTTAAAACAAGCTCTTCTTTTGCCAAAAGAGGCTTAACAGCTTCTAAAATATCCTCACAGTTTCTGTAATTATATTTTCCAAAGTTGTTAAACTGACTTTTTGGAGCTTTTAATTCAGATTGAATTTTTGATAATTTTTTATACATTCGCATAATCCTTTCTTAATTCGTTTAATGTAATTTCAAAATAATCTATT
>CAZDRR010000104.1:0-2311 GCA_964507955.1 uncultured Candidatus Saccharibacteria bacterium
GTCAATCATTGTCAGTGTCAATATTCAGGGTTGGGGGTGTAAGATGGCGGCAGGTAGACCATCTCTCCCGGCAAAGATTAAGGAGCTCTCGGGAACGGCACGAAAAGACCGGGCCAGAGAAGGTATTAAATTTGATCTTATCACCTCAGTACCAAAACCTGAAGTATGGCTGGAGGATAAGGCAAAAGTCTATTTCAGAAATATTTGCGAGCTACTGATTGCTAAAGAATTGCTCGATGTTGCCAACGTGCAGCTCGTGATCATCATGGCACAGGAGTTTGCAACATACGAGGAAGCCTCCAGGGAGCTGAAGAGGGAGAAGGTTATCACAACTGAAAAAAACTATAAAATGCCTTCTCCTTGGATAGCGATCCGCAACAGCGCCCAGAAAAATTACCGTGATATCGCCACCCTCTTTGGATTGGATCCTCTCTCTTCACAGAAAATCGGCGGCGCCGGTAAGGTTGAAAAGGATCCCTTTGAAGAAATAAACAAAAAATATAAATGATACGCATCGCTGAACGCTATATTTCCGATGTTCTCTCTGGAAAAGTAGTCGTTTCTGAAACGACGAAACAAACCTTTATTCGACATGAGCGCGATAAACTCTTCGCTCCAGAAAGCGGATGGCTATTCGATAAAAAAGCAGTCGAGCGAGTATTCGACTTCTGTACCCTTCTTAAGCACAGCCCAGATAAGCGTTACTGGGTAGAGTTCCGACCTGAACCATGGCAGGCAGCTATCATTTACATTATTTTTGGTTGGAAAAAGAAAGATGGTACGCGTCGTTTTAACTACGCATACATAGAGATCCCAAAGAAAAACGGCAAAACAACCTTTGCTGCGGTGTTCGCTAACTATCTTTTGTTCTTTGACGGGGAGGAAGAGGCCGAAGTTTACCTGGCAGCCACTGTCGAAAAACAGGCTCATATCTGTTTCGATAAAGCAAAACGGATGATAGAGAAGTCGCCAGCACTGGCAAAACGAAGCCGTACTCTAACCAATAACGTCAGCATACAGACAACTGGTTCAAAAATGGAGCCCCTTGGCCGCGACTCCGAGAGCATGGAGGGGATCAACCCATCGGGCGCTATAATCGACGAATATCATGTCTTCAGTTGGAAAAACAATATAGTCTTTGAAAATATCCAGTCCGCTACCGTCAACCGTAAACAGCCGCTCGTTGTTATTATCACAACATCAGGCCGCGACAAGGATCTGCCGTGCTTCGAATATCGCAATCTGTGCATTGATATTCTTAAAGGCATAAAAAAACAGGATGATACCTTCGCCATTATCTACACAATCGACGACGACGACGATTGGAAAAACCCTGCCGCCTGGCAGAAAGCGAATCCGAACTGGGGTGTATCGGTGCTTCCCGAACGTTTCGAAGATGAATTTAAAGGTGCTGTCAACTCAAAAACGAAGGAAGTTTCCTTTAAAACAAAGCAGCTTAACCTTTGGG
This sequence comes from uncultured Candidatus Saccharibacteria bacterium, assembly GCA_964507955.1. Classification (GTDB taxonomy): domain Bacteria; phylum Patescibacteriota; class Minisyncoccia; order Phycocordibacterales; family JAACPR01; genus JAULZV01. The sequence continues at coordinate 1,469 of CAZDRR010000104.1, forward strand.
TCGACGCTCCCACCGTGTGGATTTCCGACGAGAAGTGGATGCAGTGTTCGCACGGCCTGGAATATTCCGATCTTATCGGTCAAGTATGCTATGCTGGTATTGACCTTGCAAGTCATGTTGATATTAATGCCCTGGCTTTATTCTTCCCTAATCTTAAAGGTCGCAGTTGTATAAGAGTATATTTTTGGATTCCCGAAGATAAGGTGAAGGAGAAGGCGGATCGTGTTGATTATGCCCAATGGGCCAAGGAAGGGCATATTTACATTACTCCCGGTTCATTCATCGACGTCTATCAGCAAGGCAATGATATTATAAACATCCTGAAGCAATGCAATGTAGCCGGGGTTGGTTATGACCCCTTCATGGCACATCATGGCATTATTCAGTTACTCCTAAAAGGTGGAGTTCCTGTCGAGCGTATGGATCCTTACATCCAGAGTTTGCGGAACATGTCAGCTCCCTCGAAAGAGTTTGAACGCATGATTAACTCCAAAGAACTTGAGCATTTTAATAACCCCGTTTTGCGCTGGATGATGCGTAATGTTATGCTAATAACTGACTCAAACGATAATTATAAACCAGACAAAAAGCGCTCCCGCGAGAAAATCGATGGAGTAATTGCCTGCATAACCGCAATCGGTGAGTATATAACCCTCACCACAACCGAAGAAAACAAAGAAATTTACCGCGATCACTCACTTCGATTCCTATGAAAACCACCCCGAATCAATCAAAAATGGACGCTGAAATAATTCAGATGCTTACAAAACAGGGATTTATCGATCTGTTTTGGACGAAGCTTCAGGATGCAAGAAAAAAAGACCCTTTGGCAACCCATGAGGC
>CAZDRR010000105.1:0-2290 GCA_964507955.1 uncultured Candidatus Saccharibacteria bacterium
ACGCGGGCATCTAGTTCAGCCTTCCACTTCTCAAACTCCAGACGCTGTGCCTCTAGTGCTGCGTCTAGCTGTGCTTTCATTTGCTCGCGCTCTGAGTCACGCTGGTCGTTAGCCGCTTGCAGTTCAAGATTTGCGCGAACCTCTTGCAACTTGGCCTGCATTTGGGCCTGTACCTTCTGCATCTCCACCTGCGATTCAGCCTGAAACTTCTGCATTTCCGCTTGCATTTGGGCTTGCGTCTTTTGTGCGTCAGCCTGCACCCGCATCTGCTCGATTTGCAGTTCAATCGGTGGTTGCTGTGGCTGTGGAGGCTGTGCGGACGGGTCTTGCACGAAGTTCTGCACATCCTTGAAGCCAGCGTTTTCCACAATCTTTGCCATCGTGTTGTAGATGTGCTTAGGAGTGGTGATGCCGAACTGCATTCCAGCCTGTTGAAGCTGAAACACGTTGGTAAGTTGGGCTGCTTTGGCCTGAGAGTCACCAGTACCAAGACCAACATTAATGGTCATGTCGTACCAGTCGCGCCATTCGTTAGGGTCGTACTCTACGAACTGGTCACGTAGACGAAAAGCCAGCTTCTCCATCTCGCCATCAGTCAAGACCTTCAAAATCCCTTGGAAAATGGGTTTAACGAGGGTTTCAGCAATGATTCGGGCGATCAACTCAATACGCTGCATTGCTGCCGATTGGTCAATCTGTCGGCCTGTCGCTGTGTTGTTCAGTGCGTCAGGGTTCATCCCCATCGAGGTACGCGATACACCTGTGCGGTTTTCACGCATACCTTGGACGTACTCCAGCATAGGCATGGAGGCACCAGCACTAAATGGAATAACCTGCTCACTCACCGCATTTACATCACGCTGGCGAATGATTCCACCTGCACGACTGTCTAACAGGTCATCAATGTTGACCAATGGCGACCATTGGGCATCTGTCAGCACCTTGGTACGCGGGTTGTTGGTCAGGTACAGGTTATTAAGTGTCTGACGCAGTAACTCAGTGTGCAGCTTTTGCAGATCAGACACTGCATCTGCCATCGACATACCGTCCCAGCGATGGGGATTCAGTATCGGGCTAGATGTGGCAATCTGCACATGGGAGCAGACTTCAGCGGAAAGAATCTTGTCTGCCAAACGATAGACACACAGACGTTCTGCAATCCCATCGCCATCACGGTCAACTAAGACATATTCGATACGCAACCAGCCTTCAGCCATTGCATCATCGTCAGTATCAGCATCGTCGAAAGTCTGCTCTGTGGTCTGGTCTAGCCTGTCAACATTAGCCAAACGTGATTGGATGTTGTTGGTGTAGTCCAAGTTGTCACTAGAGCGCAGATCGCCAGCGGTAACGTCTGCAAACCCCATCTGTTTCACGTCAGACAGGGTTACGCGCATCATGCGGCAGACATAAGGACAGTCTTGCAGCAGTGGGCTAGTCCAATCCTTTGCCACCAACAGAGAATCAGGGCTAAAAGCCTCGACCTTAACGATGGTTTTTTTCTCTGTTTTCTTCAACCGTCCGTTGTAGACAGTGACAGGTTGACCATTGAAATCACGGCCCATATCCATAGGAGTCGCAGCCTCTATTTCTGCGTCCTGCTCCTGCATCATCAGAGCAAGCATTTCCTCTGTTGCACCCTTGAAAGGCACACTAGAGACTGTCTCCTTTGTCTCCTTACGCCACATCACCGCACAGTTACGCACGGTTAGCATGTCCTTGATAGCTGTGTAGAGAATCAGGAAACCATTGTTCTGCTTGTAAAAGACGTAGTTACATGCGTCTGTGGCCTGTTCAGCGGGAACAACATCAGCGGCAGTCGTTGGCTCAAAGGAAACCGCTTTGTCAGTGCTGGTGAACGTCTTTAGCAGCGCAGGAAGAATCCACTCCACGCTGTCCTGAATGTCACTGGCGACAATCTGTGATTCGCCATCTACCTCGTTTCCATAGGGTAGCCGATGGTACTCACGCAAAGCTGCTTCACGCTCTGCACCTAGCTGACCGTGGACATAGGCACTAGAGGCATCCTCCTGCCGTTGCAGGATTTCTAGCAAATCCTCGTCATCAATACCCGATGTTTCGTTGATCTCGTCACTCATTTAGCCGCCTTCTTTTCAGGCTTTTGCAGCTTTAGGAGGAAGTCTGCGAGTTCATCAATGGCATCGTGCCTGCCGTGTTGAATAGCCCGCTTCAGTAGTTCAATGAGTGTGTCTTTGTCCATAGCTAACCCCTTTGGGGCTAGTTTCTTTTTTGGTAAAGGCTAGGACAGGTAACGGCCTTGGCGGTACTT
>CAZDRR010000106.1:0-2213 GCA_964507955.1 uncultured Candidatus Saccharibacteria bacterium
AGTGGAGGTATGAAAGCAGTAAAAGCTGCTAAAACTGCATCCACTGCTGCTTCAGATATACAGAAAGCATCTAATATGAGTACTTTTTTAAAAGGAGGATTAGGTGCAGTAGGAGGTCCTGTAGGGTTAGCTACTACTGCTTTAAATATAGCAAGTAGTTTAGAAAAACCTGTTGATACTCAAGGAGATACTTGAGGAAATATTTTAAACATAGGGAGTGGAGTTGCTCCTCTTTTATCAGGTCCTGTTGGATTAGCTTTAGCAGGATTAAAATTTGCAAATGAACAAGCTGGAAGTACTTCAAAAGAAGCTGATTTCAAATCTGGAGAATTTAGAAATCAAATGGGTCAATTAGGAATTAGTGGTTACAGTGCTTTAGGGGATGATTTTAAATATAGTGGTGACACAGCAATTAAAAGAACATGAACTGGAGAACAAGCTGCTAAAAAGAAAGGGATTGGAACAGGAGAATTAAATAAAAGGGCTAAACTATCATCAGAACGTAGAGCAGGAGCATTAGCTGTTGGTGCACAACAAACAGAAAATAAATTAATGGCTGCTAACTCTGCACAGGATATTTTAAATCAAAATCTACAGAGACAAAATAATATATCATCTCAAGCAATTGGAAGAAGTATTTTAGCCAAAAATGGAGGTGAAATTAAAAATCTACTTAAGAAATTAAGTTTAGGTGGTAATATAGACAAAAATGTTATTCCATCAGGTGCATTACATGCTCATAAACATAATTTGGATTTAGATGTTACATCAAAAGGCATCCCTGTTATCTCATTAGAAGAAGGAGGAGATGTCGTCCAGCACGCAGAGATAGAACGCGAGGAAATTATATTTACGAAGTCTGTAACTCAAGATTTAGAAGATTATTTAAAAGCATACGATTCTTCTGAGGATAAACAAGAGAAAGAAAAGATTTTAATTGAATGTGGTAAGTTAATCACTAATGAAATTTTTGAGAATACAATTGATAATGTAGGTTTAATTGATAAAATGATAGAAGATGAAATATAAAAAACTTCAAAATGGAGGAGATATTTGATTTGAGAATTTTAAAAAAACTCTTCCAGATAATTTAAGAAAAAGTGGTAAGGAATATGATATGAAAACATATTGAAAAAATTCAGGAAAACCTTTTTCTTTTACAACTGCTAAGTCAATTTTTCCTGAAGTACAAGATACTCCAGCACCAATTGGATTTCCATTTCATTATCATGCTAATACTGTAAGTTATAATAAGGAAACAGGTAATTATGATTTTTCAAAGGCTAAAACTCATCCTACTATAAAATATGAAATGGAATGATATAATTCACCAGAAGGAAAAGAGTTTAAAAAAGAATATAGAATTAAAGAAGATCCAGATAGAAAGGGATTTAACCAATATGTTAAGAGATTCACTCCTGAGATTTTTAAAAAAGGAGGAAAAACAAAACATGATCTCCATATAATTGCTGAGGCTCCAAAAGAATGATACCAAAGTGAAAATGCCCCTATGTTTTCAAAAACATTTGTTAATGATGTCAAATATGAAAATATTTATAATAAAGCAATTAGTATTCCAAGATTAAAATCTATAATATACAGCAATCAGAATATAGATTTTAATCCAAAAGATATATTAAGATTTAAACCACAACAAAGAAATCATAATTTAAATTTTGATTATAGGTATATGAACAAGGAATTAAATTCTTTGCCTGAGACTGAAACACTAAAAATAAACAAAACTTTTACTAATGAAGCTGAAAAACTGAAGCAATATCAACAAAAATATAAAAATGTAAACATTACTCCATTATATGATAATGTAGCAAAATTGGATTCTGTTATAAAATCAATAAAACCAGGTGACGACATTGCTATTTTAGGTCATAGTGGAGATTTGGTTGCAGGATTAAGTCCAGAACAAGTAAATAAATCATTAGGAAATATTAAAACTAATTGTTATGTTGGTAGTTGTCATGGTGGAGATAAATTTGGAGAAGGATTGAATATTAACGGATATAAATTTAGAACAATAAAAGATAAATGATACGGTGTAAATCCAAACAATAATTCATCTTTTGAAAATTTATTTTTTTCTGGAGGTTCTGATAATGTATCTGACATTATAAAAAATGCAATAAATAAACATAAAAAAGGAGGATGAATTCAAAAAGCAGTAAATCCTGCACACAAGGGTTACTGTACTCCAA
>CAZDRR010000107.1:0-2207 GCA_964507955.1 uncultured Candidatus Saccharibacteria bacterium
GTGGACGAGCAGCTGCTCTTAATATTATTCCTGCAACAACAGGTGCTGCAATTGCTACAACAAAGGCACTTACTCAACTTGAAAACAAATTTGACGGAATTGCACTCAGAGTTCCTGTGCCTGCTGGATCTATTTCTGATATTACATTTATTTCAAAACAAGATACAACTGTAGAGGAAGTAAATGATATTTTAAAAAAGGCAACACTTGATGATAGATGGAGAAGTATTCTTGCTGTTGCAAAAGACCCGATTGTGTCTCAAGATATTGTTGGAAATACACATACATCAATTGTTGATCTTGCAATGACTCGAGTTGTAGATGGAAATCTAGTGAAGATACTTGCCTGGTATGATAATGAAGCAGGGTATACTGCGACACTTATAGAACATGTGAGGATGCTTGGTGCTACAATATAGATATGAATAAAACTTCACTTAGATTAGGATTAATAACTTCATTTGGGATGATGTTGTTTTTTATTATAAATACAATTGGAGAGTATCGAGATTGTAGTACTAATTGGGGTGGCATGTGTGGCTTAGGCATAGTATTCTTATCTTTAACTTATGGTCTTGTTATTACAGCTTTATTATTATTTCCTTTTCAATTAATTTTAGAAAAAATAAGTGAACAGTTTGATATTTCTTTCACACCAAATGTGGATTACATCATTACTTCTGGATTTGTTATCCTCATTGTAGGATTTATTTATTTTGCAATAGGATATTTTTTAGGCTGGATATATAGAAAAATAAAAAATAAATAATTATGCAATCCTACAACAAACTCGTTCGTGACAAAATCCCAGAAATTCTTGACTAGAAGGGTGTTCCGTATGAAAGACGAATTGCAAATGAAGAAGAATATCGAGCAGAACTTATTAAAAAATTAGGTGAAGAAGCACAAGAATTTATTGAATCAGGTGGGTCAATAGAGGAATTGGCTGATGTACTTGAAGTAATTGAGTCACTTAAAACTTTGCCTGAATATGAGGAGGTAGAGCAAATACGTCTTGAAAAACAAGCTCAAAGAGGTGGTTTTGGTGGAAGGATAATACTTAAAGGAGAAAAATAAAAGAATAAGGCCGGCCCCGAAGGGGTCGGCCTTATTCTTTTTTAAACCTAAAAATACGATATACTTAATCTATGGAAGACATACGAACAATACATATCGGAAGCGATCATGCAGGTTTTGATTTAAAAAATGCAATTATTAGATTTCTAGAACAAAAACACTATGAAGTCGTAGATCATGGTGCATATGAGTTTGACGCGGAGGATGATTATCCGGATTTTATTTTGCCAGTTGCTATTGCTGTTGCGGAAGATAAAGACACACGAGGAATTATTCTTGGAGGATCAGGACAAGGTGAAGCCATGGTTGCAAACAGAGTTCAAGGAGTTCGAGCGACTGTATTTTACGGTGAGCCAGAATATTCTGATGAAAGTATTATTACTCTTTCAAGGCAACACAATAACGCGAATATTCTCTCTATTGGTGCACGATTTGTAACAGAAGAAGAAGCTCTTGAAGCAATTGATATGTGGCTTGAGACTTCTTTCTCAGAAGAAGAAAGACATGCACGAAGAATTGCAAAGATTGATGAAATTGATTCGTATAATGAGTAACATGACTAAAAAAATAATCCCTGCAATTTTACCTAAAGACTTTTTTGATTTGAAAGAACATCTTGAACGAGTAAAGGGTGTAACTGATTATGTACAAATAGATATTTGCAATTCAACATATACTCCATCTAAGACATGGCCATTTACACATACTCCAGATGTTTATTTTGAAAAAATGGTAACACAAGAGGAAGGAATGCCGTTTTGGGAGGATATAGATTTTGAACTTGATTTGATGATAAAAAATCCTGAGGAACACTATGAAAAATTTTTACAACTTGGTCCAAAGAAAGTAATTTTTCATTTTGAAACAATGAGTAACCCTATTGAATTTATTCAAAAAGTAAAAGTAGAAAATAATTTTGTTGAAGTAGGTATTGCATTTTCAAACAATACACGAGCAATTGACCATAAAGATGTAATCGGGGTAGCTGATTTTGTTCAATGTATGGGAATTGATAAAATCGGATTTCAAGGACAGGATTTTGATGAGAGAGTTCTTGATCAAGTTGAATCAATACGACAAGAATTTCCAGAAAAAATAATTGCAGTCGATGGAAGTGTAAATGAAGAAAC
>CAZDRR010000108.1:0-2203 GCA_964507955.1 uncultured Candidatus Saccharibacteria bacterium
GCAACCACTTCAGTGATTTCTTTTTTCTCTTCTTCTGTATATTCTCTATCTGCGATTTTTTCTGAAACTTTTTGTTTTGTTTCTTCAATCAAATCATCGGCAAGAAGAGCACCTTCTCGTGAAGACATTTTCTTTCCATTAAATAACATAAGTCCATGTGTTATATGTGTTGTTTTCTTTGCTTCTTCTGGTTTTATATTTGCAAGAGCAGCAAGCATTACTTTAAAATAATCTGTTTGTTCTGCACCAGTAATTACAATTGATCGAATAAAATTACCCATTTCACTTTTAACAACCGCAAGGCCAAGATCCTTTGCTTCATATGTAGGAAGTCCTTGTGAATTTATAAATACTCGAGTATGAAGTCCATCCTTTTCTCCTTTATAAATAATCGCATCGCTCTCATCTGATTTTTCAAAAACACCATTTGCGATATTTTCTCGTACAAGCTTTTCTCCAATTGGCGCAGTTTGAGTTTCATACATATATGTATCAAACTTTGTTCCAATTTTCTTATACATTGATTCAAATCCTTCAAGACTCCATTGTCTTCCTTTTTCATAATAAACTTGCAATTCAGCATCTGACTTTTCAAAAAGTTTTTTGTTTATTTCTTTTATTTCTGCCTCGGCTTCTGGACTTTCTTTATATTGAGTTGCACCATAGACATACGAATCACCAATAAATTTAATTTTATCCTCTAATGAATCTTGCTCTTGAGGAAAAGCTTCTTTATGTTGAATCATTCCCCATACACACTTTGCAACATGAGGACCAATATCTCCCTGGTAGCACATTCTTATAACTTTTGCTCCACCAAGTTCATACAATCGAGAGATGGATTCTCCAATTGTTCCCGCCATAAGATGCCCAATATGAAATTGCTTAAAAGGATTAGGATCAATATATTCCATTATTATTTCTTTTTCAGAATACTGCGTATTTACTTTTGAAACTGGTTTTGAAATTTGTTTTTCAAAGTATTCTCTTGAAAGATAGAAGTTGATAAAGCCAGGTCCTGCAATTTCTATTTTTGAAAATTCTGAATAGTTTTTTGTTTTTAAACTATTTAAAATTTGTTCTGCAACCTCTTTCGGATTTTTTCCAACTTGTTTTGACAGAATAAGTGAGATATTTGTAGAAAAATCTCCATTAGAAATATCTTTTGGTAGTTCAACATCAAAATCAACCTGAGGTAATTCAAGATTTTTCAAAATTTCTTCAATATATTGTTTTATTTTTTGTTGCATATTATTTTCCTGTACTTCCAAATCCTCCTTCTCCCCGACTTGTGTCTGAAAGTTCTTCTACTTCTTCAAATGTTGGTGATTCAACTTTTTGAATAAGCATTTGAGCTACTTTGTGACCTTTTTCAAAAGTATATGACTCCGTGCCAAGATTGATTACTCCAACAAGAATCTCACCTCTATACCCAGAATCTACCACACCTCCAAGAGTTTTGATACCACTTTTATGTGAAAGTCCGCTTTTGTCCCAGATAAGACCGACATATCCATCTGGAATTGCAAGGGCAAGTCCCGTAGGGACTTGCCCTCTTTCTCCTGGTTTAAGTGTTACTCCTTCTACTGCAAATAAATCACACCCAGCATCACCTGGATGTGCAATTTTCGGAACAATTGCATCAGGATGTAGTTTTTTTACTTTTATATTCATAGATGCAATATATTTATTATGATCTAAGAGCTTTATCAATTCTTTCTGCAATCTTTACGAAATCTTTTTCTTTAAGACCTCGTGTCGTCTCGGCAGCAGTTCCAAGTCTTATTCCAGAAGGATTTACCGGAGTTCGTGTTTCTCCTGGAATAGTATTCTTGTTTACAATAATTCCTACCTTCTCAAGTTTATCTGATGCATCCTTTCCACCAATCCCTTTTCCATCCATCCAAACATCCACAAGCACCAAGTGATTGTCTGTTCCTCCAGAAAGAATTCTCCATCCTCTCTTTTTAAGTTCTTCTGCGAGAGTCTTAGCATTCTTACATACTTGTTCAACATATTTTTTATATGCAGGTGCTTGTGCTTCTTTAAGTGCGACAGCAACAGCAGCAATCTGATTCATATGTGGACCACCTTGAAGACCCGGGAATACTGCTTTATCTATTTTTTTACCCAATTCTCTTTCATCTTTTTTTACAAAAATAATTCCTGACCGTGGTCCTCGTAAAGTTTTATGAGTTGTTGT
>CAZDRR010000109.1:0-2175 GCA_964507955.1 uncultured Candidatus Saccharibacteria bacterium
CCTTCTTTTATTACATAAGTAGAAACACCCAAAGAGGCTTCTTTATTATTTATATAATACATAAGATTTTTACCGTCACCACTTACAAGAGAGTTAATCTGAGTTACAAAAAAACCAAGTCCAGGATAATCTTTTCCCTCAAATGTCATTTTTCCTTCAGACATTAAATCGTTCATTGCATCATATACAGTAGTATGTTCAGAAACTTGTATTGTAAACTCATCCTCACCAACTTTAAAAATTGCTCTTTTAGAAAAAGGAATTTGTTCAATACCTTTTTCTTTTTTTGCTTCAAATTGATCTGTTGAGGTAGAGATAAAATTTTGATTTGTTTGAATTAAATCTTTTCCTTGATTTTGTTTTCTTGTCTTCTCTGAAAAGAATCCTAAAACAATACCTGCTATTAGTGAAAAACAAAGTACTGTAAATACACTAATTATAATTATCTTTTTTATATTTTTTTTTCTCATAAAATAAAAACCTCTTTTATGAGAGGAATTTGCCGACGAAACAAATTTGAATCGAAATTCCTGCTCGGGATTGGGAAAAACCCATTAACCATACATAAGCATTCGGACTTTTACCGTAGCGGCACTGTGGAGGAATTACACCTCACTTCCCTTATATATAGAATCTTATAAATTATTCACTACCTACCCGTATTGAGGAGGCATTTCACTACAATTATGGATGTGATTTGAATATCGTGCAAGTGCATAAAGTACACTAGACAATCTATTTAGGAACTGTAAAGAATTTGGGTTTACTTTTCGTTCACCCTCCTTTTGTACACCAACAACAAGTCTTTCACATCTTCTTGTAACAGCTCGTGCAACATCAAGATGAGCCGATACAAGGGTTCCACCATATACAATAAATGTTGTAATAGGAGGAATACCATCTTCTACTTTTGCGATAACTTCTTCAAGATAAATGATATGTTCTTCTTTAATCATCTCAGGTGAACCGCCGAGTTCAGCTTGAATAGAAAAAAGTAGATTTTGAATCTTTTCTAATATTGCGGAAAACGAACAATCGCCTGTTTGATGTTTTAAAATCTCTCCACGTTCATGAGCATGAACTTTAATAAGACCGATTAAAGAATTTACTTCATCAACTGTTCCAAGTGCCTCAAACACAAGTGCATTTTTATCCACTCTTTTACCTTGAGGACAATCAAAGAGTTTGGTTGTCCCACCATCACCCTTTCTTGTATATAACATGATTGTTTAGTATTAATTATATTTCACAAAGTCCACCAGCACACGCAAGTTCTTTTTTAACTTCTGTTTCGTCAACTTTTTCGTATGTAACAATCTTTGAAAAGTCTATATGTTCAAAATGTTTTGTCATTTCTTCATATTTATCTTTATTTATTGCTTCATAAGGAGCTAATTGATACACATGGTTAGATCGTGGAAGGAATGAAAGTCCTCCAACAAGATCCCAGTTTTCATATATCCAGTTTGCAACAGCAATCCATTCATCTTCTCCAACAGAAATTGTCACTGAAGGGTTATGCTCTGTGTAATACTTCTTAACAACTTTCCAGTGTTCAAGTTGATCAATTGCAGAAAGATCATCTTTTACAATTGCTCCTTTAGGTGCTTTTACTGGAAACTCTATAACAAAAGTTGTTGCATCTTCCATTGTCTGTCCAACTTCTGGGAAGTAAGGAACACCCTGATCTCGAAGCATTTTAAATAGTGAGTCTGTAGCAGAAATTCTAACTCGTCTAATATAGTATTGTGAATATCGTGCGTGCATTCCAGAAGAACAATCTACTGTTTGTGATGCATTTCCAGATGGTTTAACACAAGTAATACATGTGGATGGTGTGATTCCAAATTTCTTTGCATATTTTTTGTTTGTTTCTATTGCAACTTGTCTTAACTTATCCAAAACCTTTGGATCTCGTACAACCTTTGAATCCCACTGCCCTGTAATAGAGACTCCGAGTAATCTTTCTTTTTCACAATTCTTTTTCCATTCTTTTGAAAGATATGGGAAATATGTCAAAGTTGATTGATACGTTCCTAAAATAGTAGCGATTTTCATTTTCTTGATAAGAGTTTCTTCTGTATCATCTGCTCGTGCAACAACCTCACTTAGATTACAGAATTGTTTTGATTGAAGAATAATTTCTCCACAAGGATTTGTTCCCCAATTTGGATA
>CAZDRR010000110.1:0-2173 GCA_964507955.1 uncultured Candidatus Saccharibacteria bacterium
CTTCAAAATCTTTTTCTATTAAGATCCTTTCATCAATAGGCACAAAACCACGTTTAAAATGTTTCTGTTCGCTTATTTCATAGTGACCATACTCAACTACTAATCTTTGAGAATTAGCTTTGTTATCGACTATAATAGCGTTTCCATTTTTGTAGATACGTTCACATTTCATCTCATCCCCTACTTGATACCATCTGGATCTGTCGCTTTTTATTATTTTAATTCTCATATTTACCCGTTTTAGGATTAAAACCAGTGTAATCTATACTTTCAAAAAAACGTGCATTTCTGCGTCTTCTTTCACGTTCTAATTTCTTTTTGATCTTACCATCTAAAAAATTTGCTGCTACATTAAATACTATAAATGCTACAACAAATAACATTAGGTAAACTATTAATCCAGCTGTTTCCATGTCAATTTATTTTTAGTTTTAATAGGATAAATTTTATTAGTTACGTAAGTATCGAAAAGCAATTCTAAATCTTTGTTTGTTTCTCTTGCATTCAACTTCAAACAATTCTTATAATGAATGTTTATAGCTTCTTTTATTTCAGTTAACCTAAATCTATTTGCTTTAAGTTTTTTTATGGCTATAACCTTCATTTGTGTCCATTCTAGCGTGTTTGGAATATCCACCGAGAAATACTTTCTGTAGATATCAAATAGTTCTTTATTTCTCATTTGTTTTAATTATTTGCTATTTGTTCAGCCAAATCAAAATCATTTGACTTAATAGCTCTTTTTACTTTGTTCATTATATTGTTATACACTTCCATAGTATCATTTTGACATCTTTCAGAAACAACATAACTCAATAATCTTTCTTTTTCTTTTTGAGATTTATTAAATCTTTTAGTGCTTAAAATTTTCATAACTTTTAGTTTTTAATTATAGAACAAATATAAGTGTAAATAACTTAACTTACAAATAAAAGTTATATTTTCTAAGAATATTTTAAGATTTATTTTACTTGTTTAATAAGTAAAACTCTAAAAGACGTTCATAATAAGGCAGATAGCGTCTATTTCCAGATTGAAATTTTAAATAAGAAATATTTAATTGAATGAATTTATGTGCATCTGTGATTGTGCCACATTTAAGATTAAGATTTTTAAACTCTTTAATCTCTGATAACTTACTTTCTAACTCGGATAATTTCATAATAAAAAAAGGTAGCCTATTAAAGACTACCTTAAACCTAAAAGTGAATGAACACAACAAATATAATTATTTTTTTAATTCTTGTAACATTTTAATCATTCTAGGGCATGGATAAATATCTGTTTTATCTCTTCTAACTGAATTGTGAGTAAACAATCCATTTTGCCCTTTTAAAGCCCTTGTAGTGACTTCAAATATATCAGCATTGTAAGTAAGGTCAATATTATAAGTTTCACCTAAATAAAGTAATAATTTACGTGTGCTTTCAATTTGAGCATCTGAATACTTATGCCACGCTTGGTAACCTTTATAAGGCTTATCTAAAATGGTAACCTCATTTAATGGTACTTCTTTATTTACGTAATTATAAAATTTACCTCCCTTTTCTACTAAGTAACCCCAATTGCAAATCTCAACACCTATTGAAATTTTATCAAGTTGCATATAAGGTAAATCAAATCTTTGAAATACGTCTTGTTTTAAACCTAAATGGTAAGCCCAAAATTTAGAACTAAAACCTTGTACTATTTGACCATTTCCTGCAATAGCAACAAAGGTAGCAACTTGAACGGAATTGTTTCCCCAATCTCTAAATACTTGTAAAGCATTACCATTACCTGCTGTATGGTGCAAGTAAATTTGTTTTTTAGTATGTTCTTCTTGAAAATATTGATCCTTTGAGAAAGGAACTTGTACTAAATTTAAATCAGATACTTTCATCTTTTTCTATTTTTTGAGCATTATATAAAGCTACTATTCCAAACTTAGCACTTAATACTTCTATACCTATTTTTAGTAAAGGTCTATTGTCAATTAAGCCACTTTCAGCAATAGTTAAAGCTACTACTCCTAAACCTGTTGCTATCTTACCTATTAGCTTATTTCTTTTAGGTGTAGGCTTACTTATTCTTTCAAATATTTTCATCTGTTTAATTTTTCTAATATTCTTTGTAATTCTTCTAACTTGTCTGACTGATTTTTAAAATGAATATCCATCATTTCTTCTAGTCG
>CAZDRR010000111.1:0-2154 GCA_964507955.1 uncultured Candidatus Saccharibacteria bacterium
AGTATACTTCATGTAAGTTTTAAAGTCAACACCCTAAAACAAAAAACCCTCGAGACTTTCATCTTCGAGGGTTTTGGTAAAGAGACTAAGTTCTCTTGTTACATCTTCTTACCAAAACCCTTTGCATCAATCTCATTCGCATAGGCAAATGATGGGCGTGTGCTATTCCAGCCAGCTACTAAAAGCAGCTGTTTATGCATTCTGGATTGTAAACACTGTATCGATTTCATAGTAGAAATTATACTTCCCTTTTGATTAAAAGTCAACAACAATTTGGTGAGACCCTCAAGTGTTGAGGGTTTTCTTACTTTCTATTTAGTAGAAATGCACACGCAAAAATGAATAAATTCAATATTTTATCAATTTATTTTCATATTTAATTTATATGTCATATAATCACATTCAAGAAGAACGTAGTTAAATGTCAAACAAACTCTCCTAGAATTAATATCATCGGATTTAAAATAAGATGTTCCATGTTCTAACCAACTTGGGAATATGTACATGTCTCCAACCTTAGGAGAATAAACCCAAGATCTATATGAAAGAGGGGAATCGCCATCAAAAGTTGGACAAACTAATCTATTTGCATATCTTGGATCTATAAATTCTATATCTCCAACTGAGTTAGAATTATTGTCTATTTGTAAATAAACAACACCAGAGTAATAAGAATTTGGATGCATATGATAATGATGCTTTCCTCCATTGGACTTTACAGTACCCCACATAGAATTCATCTGCAAAGTATTCTTTTTAATTGCATACTCATCAAATAATTGTTGACACTCGAAATCAATTAAAGAAACTAATTTTGAAAATTGTGGGTTTTTATGCAAATCATCAGATGTATTAGAAGAATAATTTTTAGAAAAATCATTTTCTATAATAGAAGGCATATTAAGAATAATTTTAGTATATTCACTAAAATCAACATCATCGCCAAAACTAACTTTTGCTATCGGGGTTGGAAATATAAGTTGTATATTTCTAGTTATCATAGTTCACCACTTCAACATTACATTTATTTAAAAAATCAATACCTAAATTGTCTCGATATGTATCTCTATAATAGACTTTCTTTATACCTGCGCCATAAATGAGTTTAGCGCAATGTATACAAGGAGCGTGAGTGCAGAATAGATCGGCACCATCGCCTGATTCGCCAGCACGAGCCAATTTTGATACAGCATTTGCTTCAGCATGAATAACCTCATCTTTTGTTCTATTGAAAACTGTTTCATCTGATAGAACTACATCTTCTTCACAGACATTGCTCCAACCCGATGGAGTACCATTATAGCCGATAGAAATAATGCGGTTGTCTTTAACAATCACCGCACCAACTTTTAATCGTTTTGCGCTTGACAGCTGAGCAAATCTCTCAGCTGTATCCATAAAAGCAGAAACCCATTTTTGTTTCATAAAATAACAGCATTAAAAAATTTATCTAAAGCGATTGGATTTTTCACATCAACATTTCCATATGGAAATGATAAAACTGGCATGTACATAACTCTGATATTTTTAGCATAATTGGGAACATAATTACAGTTTTCTGGGATGTCGATTGGGAATTCTTTACAACTCCAATCAACATGAGAATTTACTATCCAAAACATTGGATAGTCACAATACCAAGTTAATCTACAGGAAGGGTTTACGTGACAACGTAAAACATCATAATAAAACTTGTAAAATTTTATATTAAATGGATCAACATGATCTTCATGCGGACTATCATCAAAAAATATAGTGTCAAATTTACCAACAGTTTTCAGTTTATCTTGCCAAGTACCTTCAACTAAGATAACTTTATGTTTCTGTTCTTTAGCCCATTTTTCAGCAAGTTCAAGCGCAGTAGGATCACATTCAATAATAGTGTGACTGTTGATATTATATGACTGAATCACAGAAGAAGAATAACCTAACCCAAACCCAATTTCCAAAACGTCTCCAGTTGGTTTTACATTATCAACTAGAGCTTTCATATAAGGTTTTTCCCACTCCATCATAACTTGGTAATTTGTTTTGTCTATAACGACTTCTTTACCAAATTCATCTACAGTATATAAATTATTCATCATAATGGATCCTCAGCTAAACCACGCCACCCTTTAACGACATCCATATTCCAGAAACTCCATTCGCCAT
>CAZDRR010000112.1:0-2104 GCA_964507955.1 uncultured Candidatus Saccharibacteria bacterium
TTCTTTACTTCTTCGTCTATTTGAGCAGAAACTTTTTCTGAATATTCTTTATCATCAAGTCCTCTTCCAAACATTGCTCGCCCTTCATTTCCTTCAAGTGCAATTGGACCGAACACATCTGACATTCCATATTTAGTTACCATATCTCGTGCCATTGCAGTTGCAACTTGCAAATCGTTTGATGGACCAGTTGTGAGATCACCAAAGATAAGTTGTTCTGCAACATATCCTCCAAGACTCATCGCAAGATCGTCCATGAAGGCTCGTTTTGATTGAAGTTTTCGTTCATCATCAGGCATCTTGAGTGTATATCCTCCCGCTCGTCCTCGAGACACAATAGAAATCTTATGAACAGGATCAGCAAATGGAAGCACTGATGCAACAAGAGCATGTCCTGCTTCATGATACGCAGTAATCTCCTTCTCCTTCTTTGAAAGAATATGTGATTGTCGTGCTGGACCAAGAATTACTTTTTCAATAGCTTCAATCATATCGTTTTGACTCACTTGTGTTCGGTTTTCTCGTGCCGCAGATATTGCAGCTTCGTTCATAAGTGAATACAAATCTGCTCCTGAAAATCCAGGTGTTCTCTGTGCAATTACATCAAGCTTCACATCTTCTGCAAGTGGTTTTCCTTTTGCGTGAATTTTTAAAATCTCCTCTCTATCTGCTCTATCAGGAGAATCAATCATCACCCGTCTATCAAATCGTCCAGGTCTCAGTATTGCAGTATCCAATACGTCAGGTCTGTTAGTTGCAGCCATCACAATAACTTTATCTGTTGGTTCAAAACCGTCCATTTCTACAAGAATTTGATTAAGTGTTTGTTCTCGTTCATCGTTTCCTCCACCCATACCAACTCCTCGTGATCGTCCTACTGCATCAATTTCATCTATAAATATAATAGAAGGAGAAGCACTCTTTGCCATCTTAAACAAATCTCGTACACGACTTGCTCCAACACCGACAAACATTTCTACGAATTCAGAACCTGAAATTGAAAAGAATGATACTCCAGCCTCTCCTGCTGTTGCTCGTGCAAGAAGTGTTTTACCTGTTCCGGGTGCTCCCATAAGAAGAACACCTTTTGGAATTCGTGCTCCGATGTCTTGGAATTTTTTTGGATTTTTAAGAAAATCTACAATTTCTTGAAGTTCTTGTTTTGCTTCTTTTACTCCAGCAACATCTTTGAATGTTACTCGTTGATTCGTATCCTCTGGTTTGATAAGTCGTGCCTTAGATTGTCCAAATGAGAATGGTTCCATTCCACCTGCACCACCACTCATCTTTTTACTAAGGAATATCCATAAACCAATCAGAAGAAGTATGGGAAGAAGAATAGGAATTATTAATGAAGCCCAAAAACCTCCTTGTGATGTTTTAACTTCAATTGGTACCTGTGAGAGCTGCTCACTTGTTACACCAAAGTTCAAAAGAGAATCTGTGATTGGACCTTGTTCTTTTTCTGTTTCTTTAATAATACTCTGTCCTTGTTCATTTTTATCTCTAAGAGTTACAGAAACGGTATCACCATCAACTTTGATTCGTTCAACTTTATTTTCTTTAATTAAAGATGCAACATCACTTAAAACAAATTCTTCTGCTTTGTTTTGTCCTTTTATAATTTCTGCAAAAATAAATGTGATAGAAAAAAGAAGCAACAAGACAAGGAAAAAGTTTTGCCCAAACTTAGGACTCTTTTTTCCTTTCTTTTTTATTTCAACTATTTTAAATGCTTTCTTCCCACCAGATCTTTTTTGGTCTGTATTCTTTTGTGGTTTTTGTGGTTCATTCATGGAGCTTATTATACATAAAAACAAGGTTTTTGCGATGTTTTAAGATAAAAGGTTGGCGCCTACGGCGCCAACCTTAATATAGAGTTTATATATATTTTATGCTACATTAGGTACATAAATATGAGTATTGCAACCAACAAAAAAGCAACTCTAAACTACGAAGTCCTTGATAAATATGAGGGAGGTCTTGAACTACATGGATTTGAAGTGAAAGCGATTCGAATGGGGCGAATCAAATTTGATGGTTCATACATTATTATTAATAATGATGAAGTATTTTTAAAAAATGCAGAGATTGCTCCCTATCA
>CAZDRR010000113.1:0-2094 GCA_964507955.1 uncultured Candidatus Saccharibacteria bacterium
AAACGAATTAACAGACCCATTTTAATTATGAGTATAACTTTAAGACCATACCAAAAAGATATTTCAAACAAAGCACTAAAAATCCTTTCAGAAAAGAAAATAGTGTACTTATCGATGCAAGTGAGAACAGGAAAGACACTAACGGCACTTAATACAGCAAATTTATACGGAGCTTGTAATGTGCTATTCATTACGAAGAAAATATCTATAAAATCAATAGAAGATGATTATTCTGCTTTATGTCCTGACTTTACGATTACTGTAATAAATTACGAAAGTTTGCATACTATTACTAATAATTCATTTGATTTGATTATATGTGATGAAGCTCATAAAAACGGTGCGTTCCCGAAACCAAATGGAGTGTCAAAGTATATAAAAAAACGTTTTGGACATTTGCCAATGATTTTTCTTAGCGGTACAGCTGCAATCGAAAGCGGTTCACAATGGTTTCATCAATTTTGGATTTCAAATAGTAGTCCTTTCAAACAATATAAAAATTTTTATGATTGGGCAAAAACTTTCACAAATCCGAAAATTAAATATTTAGGAGCGTTACAAAGAAAAGACTATTCAGACGCTAAAACTGAAATGATACTTCAAATAGTTGAGCCGTATTTACTGAAATATACCCAAGAAGAGGCAGGATTTGAAAGTAAAATATCCGAGAATGTAATTTACCATGAAATGTCAAATCAGACTAACAAGTTGGTAAATATGCTATTAAAAGATAGAATTATAAAAGGCGAAACGGATATTGTTTTAGCTGATACAGCCGCCAAATTAATGTCTAAAATTCATCAAATAAGCAATGGTACAGTAATAACCGAAAGTGGTAATTCAGTTATTATAGACAGGTCAAAAGCCGAGTTTATTAAGACTTATTTTGCTGGTAAAAAAATGGCTATATTCTATAATTTTCAAAAGGAGTTAGACTTATTGAAATCAGTTTTCGGAAATTTGACAACAGATTTGAATGAGTTTAACACAACGAATAAACATATTGCACTACAACAAGTAGCAGGGTCGGAGGGTATATCTTTAAAAGCAGCCGATGTACTTATTTACTACTCATTTGGATATAGCGGTAAAAACTATGTACAATCGAGGGATAGAATGACAACTATTGACCGAAAAGAAAACAACGTTTATTTCGTAATGCAAAAAGGCGATATAAACGAGAAAATTTATAAAGTTATTAAAAATAAGAAAAAGTATTCAGATAAATTATTTATGAAAGATTATGGAATCAAAGATACAAAGTGAGATAATAAAAGACCTAAAAAAAAGAGGTTGGATAGTTGTAAAGGCTATTATGTTGTCTTTAAACGGATTTCCAGATATTATGGCGTTTAAAAATGGAGAAACGATTTTTATCGAGGTAAAGGATGCCAAAGGTGTTATTTCAGAAATTCAAAAATACAGAATAAACGAACTTATTAATCAAAAATTCAGGGCAGTAGTAGTATTTAGTTTTAACGATTATATTAAATTTATAGAATGAAAACAAAATTCCAAATAAACAATTACCTGCCAGAAATATATGTTGTGGTTATTGAAAGTGAAACACCAACAAAGTATGTTATTGACGGTAAAAAGTACAAAAAAGAAAACATTTTTGATACCTACCAAGAGGCAAGAGCCGAATTATTAGAACGGTGCGAAAAACAGTTAAATTTTTATCAACATTGCCTTCAATCGGAAGTAAACAAACTGAAAAAAATTATAGACTTATGACAACAAAATTAAAAGCAGCAGTAAAAGAGATAGTTTCTCAATTTGATAAAAAGTATGGAACGGAAACTGACGAGGTTGATTTTCTGTATGTCTATTTTTGCGCTGATATGTATATTTCACTGAATGAGATTATTTTCGCACTTGAAAATGATTTAAACTTTGAAATACTTTGTTCGTGGTATTGGTTCAATTTGGAACACATGAGAATAAATTTAAAAACATATTGGCGCAGACTGCAAGATATGCCCGAAAAATCAGACATTAGAGATTATCATATTTATTTATTAACAGAAAGAGTGAATAGTAATGAAAAAATATAAAATACTCAATTTATACGCTTGTTTGGGAGGGAATAGA
>CAZDRR010000114.1:0-1986 GCA_964507955.1 uncultured Candidatus Saccharibacteria bacterium
CGAACCCTCACCAAAGGTTTTGGAGACCTTCGTTCTACCACTAAACTAATCGCCCAGTAGCACTATACTATCAGATTTAAGAAAATTAAAAAGCCCGACTAAAGGCTTTTTAAAATTCAAAAATTGAGAATAAAACTAAAATTATTTTTTAGTTTCCACAAACTTTACGTGTTTTCGCAATTTCTTGCTGTATTTGCTTAATTCTACTTTTCTCTCAACTTTCTTTCGATTTTTTCGAGAAAAATATATTTCGCCTGTTTGTTTATTTTGTAATTTTATTAAGTTATCTTGTGACATAGAGACTAGACTACTATAAATTTTAATTTCTGGCAATAATTTGGAGGATATTTTCAATAAGATAATATGCCCTATATATGCTTAAATATTATAAAATACCTATTGACATAATAGTTATTAATGTGATATAATACTAAATTATGAATGAAAATAACGCAAAAAAAGCACTGGTCACAAAGATACTTTTCCTTATAGGAATTATTGTTATTATTTTTATTTTTGCTTTTGCATTAATTAAATTTGTACCAAAAGTATTTTCTAGTTTTGCTTCAGTGGGACAATTCATAACTTCTCCGTTTAATTCCAAAACTATTAAAATTTCTACAGATAACAAAGATATAAATTCTGGAGATAAATTTATATTATCTTGGAAATATGACATTAATAAAGATGGTGATTATAAAATATCATATAAATGTCAATCAGACCTTTCATTACAAATTGTTTCAGCGACAGGTTTAAAGACATTGGTTTGTAATAATACATACAACCTTAAACAAGCTAATTCTGCTCAACTAATTGCCAAACTTAAGAAACAAAATACTTTTGCAGACTTACCTATTAAAATCGATTTTATAAATTCAGAAGATAATTCAATCTTAGCTACTGGAGAAATTATTTTAGGTATAAAAAATGAGTCAAAAAATGCAGGTGAAACAATTATTATCTCTGAAACATTAGATGATGGGAGTGTTACTGATGAGAATTCAAGCACATCTAATACAAACCAAAATACTAATTATGGATCAGCAGATTTAGCAATATCTAATGCTTATGCCCTTAATGATACGAGCATCACTTTTACAGTCTCCAATATAGGAGGAAAAGCTTCTGGGGTTTGGTACTTTAATTATACAGACACTAAAGGTTCTACTAAACAATCCCCTGCTCAAATTTCTTTATCTAGAGGACAAGGTATCAAATTTACATTAAATTTTGATAAGGATATTAGAGGTGGAGATATTAGAATTGTTGTAGATCCTCAAAATTATGTTACGGAAAATAATCGATATAATAATACTGATATTATAAAAATTGAAGGAGGAAATGGTTCATCAATTGACAACGATTATAATTCAAAAGATGATGCTGATCTAAAAATAATGAAAATTGAAGTTGGTAGATTATCTGGTTCTAAATTCACAGAGGATAATAAGATTGAGGAAAATGACGAAGCTGCTGTAAGGTTTACAGTTAAAAATATTGGTGGTGAATCTACAGGTACTTGGAAATATGAAATTACAAACATTCCTTATAAAAATGATGATAATTTTGAATCGAAGTCTCAATCATCACTGCGTCCTGGAGAGTCCCGAGAAATAGTTATAGGCTTTGATAATCCAGACAGAGGAAATTATGATGTAAAAGTTAAAGTAGATTCTGACAATGATGTAGACGAGGAAAGCGAAAGTAATAATACTAAGACTGAAGAATTAGAAGTGGTGAGATAAAATAAAAAAACAACCCTATTAAAATATGTGGGTTGTTTTTTTATTTTTATAAATTAGTTGCAAACAAATAAATAGAAATTCCAATTAATACCAAAGCAAATATAAGCAGAATTGTTTCTGCAGTTCTTACATCTTTTGCAATTCCCCATTTAATAAGAAGACCTGCCATTCCTTTTGCATTTGGATCTTGATATGAAACTGTACTATTATTTTGTTCACCGAATTGATATCCTTCCAT
>CAZDRR010000115.1:0-1894 GCA_964507955.1 uncultured Candidatus Saccharibacteria bacterium
AAGCACCAGGTAAGTATGTTATTAAAACAGAATCTTCGCCTATACCGTTGTTAATTCAAGTTGAATCATTAGCCACACAAAATGAAAATATTCCTAAAGAAGGATTAATTGAAAAAATTATTAAGTGGTTTATCTCTTGGTTTTGATTCTTCTCTAAAACATGTTAAAATCAAATCCGTTTCACAAATGTCCGAGCCTACAGCCCGGACTTTGTAAATTTAAGAATTAACATTAATACGATTTATAAGCTTAATATTTTATGATTTTAAAGAAAAAAACAAAGATTGTGGCAACAATAGGACCGGCTACGGAAAGTAAAGAAATGCTCTCAAAACTATTAAAAGCTGGTTTAAATGTAATGAGATTAAATTTTTCTCATGGAGATTTTGCTGAACATCAGGCAAAATTTGATAATTTAAAAGAAGCAGTAAAAGATACAGGAATTGCTGCGGCAACACTTCAAGATCTTGGTGGACCAAAAATTCGAACAGGAGAATTTGCTACTGAATCTGGTCGAGTGACAATCAAAAAAGGTCAAACTTTCACACTGACAACTAAAAATATCAAAGGTGATGAAAATATCTGTTCTATTAATTACGCTAAACTTCCAGAAGAAGCAAAAGTAGGAGATAGGATTATGCTTGATGATGGAAAGAAAAGACTTCAAGTAACCGCTATCAAAGGCCAAGATATTATTTGTAAAGTTATGGTTGGTGGTGAATTGAAAGGGCGCCGAGGAGTTAATCTTCCAGATACAGATATTTCAATGAGCTCTCTAACTCCAAAAGATAAAAAAGATCTAGAATTTGGTATCAAAAATAAAGTTGATTTTATCGCTCTTTCTTTTGTTAGAAGACCAAGCGATATAGTTGAATTAAGAAAAATTTTAGAAAAAAATAAATGTGAAGCTGGCATTATTGCTAAAATTGAAACTCCACAAGCTGTAAAAAATATTGATGAAATTATTGCTCTCTCAGATGGAATTATGGTTGCTAGAGGGGATCTTGCTATTGAGGTTCCTGCAGAAGAAGTTCCATTAATTCAAAAAATGATTATTCATAAATGTAATCTAGTTGGAAAACCTGTTATTACTGCGACTCAAATGCTTGAATCAATGATTAAATCACCTGTGCCAACTCGCGCAGAAGTTTCTGATGTCGCCAACGCTATTTTAGACGGAACAGATGCTATAATGCTTTCTGAGGAAACTACCCTTGGTGAGTATCCATTAGAAGCGGTTGAATTAATGTCACGAGTAGCAATAAGAACAGAGAATGACTTGCTACATGAGCAATTATTACTTTCTGCAGAAAGAATTAATCCTGAAAGTGTTACAGAAAATGTTACTGCTTATGCTATTAGGACAGCTCATAAAATCGGAGCAAAATTTATAGTGGCTCTAACAAATGCTGGAACAAGCGCTAGAATGATGTCTCGATATCGACCACAACTTCCAATTTTGGTCTTTACTCCAAATGAAAAAACTTATCAAAAATCAATCTTAAGTTTTGGATGCTGGGTGTTCAAGATAGAATCTTATACTGATTTTCAACATGCTGTTGATGATATAAAAGCTTCAATAGTAAAAAATAAATTAGCTAAGAAGAATGATAAAATTGTCATTGCAACTGGTCGACCTTTTGGTAAAAAGGTGGGAACAAACATGATGGTTGTAGAAACTATCTAATTTAAACAGATATTATTATTTGTGAGAGCGTCGTTTATAAAAAGCGGCGCTTTTGCTTTATTTAATAAAAAGAGTATTATATGAAAACGAAAGGATCTTTATAAAATGATTACAGCATCAAGTCTCATTTCTGTAGGGAGAAATCAAAAAAGAGTTACAGGTCTTCTTCTTGCTCGTTTTGATACATTTCCGGAAACTAAAATTCGG
>CAZDRR010000116.1:0-1873 GCA_964507955.1 uncultured Candidatus Saccharibacteria bacterium
CGGACTCTTGGCTGCTTGAAAACGGCGTTTCAATCTCGGCGCAAGTCTGGAGGGATGACCTAGGAGAACGTGCGGCGGTTCGGATCATCGCTCCTGGTGTCGAAGAGGCGGCGGACATTCTGTACTGCGATGCCGGACTGCTCTATTGGAACTCGCTGGCACCGACGTATCCGCTCAAGATTCAGGTTGGTCCGAGAATCAAGAGGCTCTTTCAGAACATGCGGAGCCCGCAAGACTCGCGGTTCTGGCTGGATACCCGTCCGGATATTGAGTATGGGGATGAGATTTCTGGAATAGTCCCATTAGCGTACTGGCCAAGTTTCTGGAGCGGCCGTGCACGTCTAATGATGCAGGGACTTCATGCTAAGGCGCGAAGTCCGGTGGAGGTATTTGGGGCTGAACCGAATCCGAATGGGCAGGGCATCTGGATAGCCAACGGGAACTGGTGGCTGGTGCGCATCAACGCGACGGTCGGCGTCACGATAGATCGTTTGTATCTTCCAGACTCGGCGTCGAGTAAGGCGCATAAAGCACTATTGAAGGCGCGCGGTGGCGTGGGTGGGGAAACTGAACTGGCGATTGCTGAAGCCTGCGCCATGGCCGAAATGGTTCCAGAAGGAGACCCGCAAGAGATTATTAGACCGTCGTTAATCTCTGACATCGTTGCGCAAGGGAACCCGCTTTTTTACGGATGGAAGTTCGCGCGTGGTAAGCCTTTGGCAAGCATTGTGACGCTTCGCGAAGAATACATGCCTGAGTTTCCAGGAAGAAATATCGGACAATTTGTTGCGAATCTATTTACCATTGAGGCCGATTACGACAAGGTGTCTGGATGGACTGGGAGCGTTTCTAACCCTTATGGGCCGGTTCGGTCTCGTCCAAGGACAGGCATCACGAGCATTTGGTATCCGCAATACGGGTACCCGACGTGGGTGATGGCCGGGCTTGTTCCGGAGTGGGGAACGAGCACACAACCGGCCTGTTGCTACTCTCCGATTGGTGACACGATCTCTCCATATTATTGCTGGTACGACAAGGCGGATGCGCTACAAGTCGTTTGGTATGTCCAGTACCAAGAAGAGACGGAGTATTTTGACGAACGCGGCGAGATTGGAACATCATGCCAGCCGTCGTTTTCATGGGATGGCGATCACGGAACCCGTGGGGAAATGCGCGGCGGTTTTCACGTTGGGACAGCGCCACCTGCATTATCAATGTATACCGATGATGTGCTGTCTTATGCTTCGGAAGCGTATCGTATTATGGTTTCTGGGGGTAACTTTATCTTTGTCGATGAGGACGCTCCGTCAACCAGCATGACAAATTATTACTATGGCGCTTCATGTAGCTGTCAAGGAGGGGAAGTCAATCAGTGGGTGGGTGACCATTTTAACCAGATTAAACACGTCAATCTTTACACCACGCACGGGTCGCAGGATGAGCATTACGAATATCGAGATAAAACTGCGGATCATCGCTTGTGGTCTTTTATTGTATCTCCGAATGATTGTGAGGCGGTTTATGTTTTAGCGGTTGGGAAGTCGACTTCTCAAGGCCCGCTCATGACGTATGATTGGTCTGGGTCCTATTATGGGGATGGAGAAACACAGCCGGTTAATGGGGGACAGTTACGGTTTGAGTTCTATAGTTTGAATCCATATAATGAAGTTTGGGAAACCTTCACGGTTGACACGCTGCGTTCTGAGGAGCCGAATAGATATAATTTTGGCGGGTGGACGGGATACTCGATCAACAGAGCTAAAAACTACAGCTATGGAAACTTGATTGAAGAAGAACCAGCAACGTCAAGCCCGGAGCCGAATGTCTACCGGGTTTACACCCCGCACGGGTATATCAATCTTTCGACAGATGC
>CAZDRR010000117.1:0-1817 GCA_964507955.1 uncultured Candidatus Saccharibacteria bacterium
TGGGGAATGATTGATGGAGAAACTTATCCATATCTTGGTGCACAAGAACAAGCGGCGACAGTCACGCCACCAGTAATTGAAGATGGAACCGAAGAACATCCATATCTAATTTCTACTTGTACAGAACTTCAAAATATTAATAGCGGTGATATGGGAGCGCACTATAAACTTACACAAGATATAGATTGTTCAGATACAGTTAATTGGAATGATGGTACAGGAT
The DNA here is from genome assembly GCA_964507955.1 of uncultured Candidatus Saccharibacteria bacterium. Lineage (GTDB taxonomy): Bacteria > Patescibacteriota > Minisyncoccia > Phycocordibacterales > JAACPR01 > JAULZV01. The sequence goes on from CAZDRR010000117.1 coordinate 224, forward strand.
TTGATCCGATTTCTGACGCAAACAATCCTTTTTATGGTTATCTAGATGGAGATGGGCATGAGATACAACATCTTTTTATTAATCGTCCTGGAGAAGCTGTGGGTATATTTGAAATTATAGCATCTGCTCATATACATGATTTAAAAATTACAGATGCTGATGTAACGGGTAATTTTGCTGGAATTCTTGCTGCAACTACATTCATCAATGCACCAGATACTCAGAGCAATATAATTTCAAATGTCACAGTTGATGGAAATGTTAAAGGACAAAGTTCAGTTGGAGGAATATTCGGAGAATCTTGGATAAGTATAATTTCTGATTCTTCTGCAAATGTAAATATTGTAAGTACATATGAAAGTGGGGAAAAATTTGGAGGTATTGCAGGATATCTTCAAGATAGTGATGTAGTAAGATCTTTTGCAACAGGAACAATTTCAACTAATGCCGGTTCTATGATTGGTGGACTTGTAGGATACTCGTTGAACGGTTCTATATATAATTCATATGCAAACGTTAATCTGGTGGGGTATTTTGGGGGAGGACTTGTAGGTTGGCTTGATACGTCTGATCTTGAAAATTCGTATTCGACAGGCCTTGTTAATACGATAGATGGTGGAGGACTTGTGGGTGTTGCCTATAATTCATCAATAATTTCTTCATATTATGATTCTCAAACAACAGGACAATCTGATACTGGAAAAGGAATTCCACAAACAACTTCTGAAATGAAAATAAGTACAACATTTTCAAATTGGGATTTTGAAAATGTGTGGGGAATACAACAAACAAGTACCTATCCATATTTAAACAGTCCTGGAGCGAACGGACAACTTCCTGAAACAGAAAGTAGGACTCGAAATACACGAACAGGCAGATCTGGTTCTATAAAATCACCAGTTATTATAGGAGAAACTCAAACAAATACTGCTTTGAAAAATAGTGGTGGAAGCCTATCTGTAGAACAAGCAAAAGAGGCCCTATTAGCTATTACGAAATCATTTGAAAGAAATCTTTCTGTAGGTCTTCAAGGAGAGGATGTACAAACATTGCAGTATTTTTTAATCTCTCAAAACACAGGACCTTCTGCGATTGCTTTGGCACAGGTTGGAGTAACAGGATATTTTGGAAATCTTACACAACAAGCGGTAATTGAATTCCAAAAGGCAAATGGAATTTCACCTGCAGTTGGTTTTGTAGGACCTGTCACCAGGGCAAAGATTTCTCAATTGTTAGATATTAAGTTTGTTGAAGTGTATATTAAACTTGGATCAAGTGGTAACGAAGTAAAGAGGGTTCAAGAGCTCTTGATTGCAAAAAACACAGGACCTTCTGCGATTGCTTTGGCACAGGTTGGAGTAACAGGATATTTTGGAAATCTTACACAACAAGCGGTAATTGAATTCCAAAAGGCAAACAATATCGTGGGAGAGGAAGGATATATAGGTTCAAAAACAAAAAATATTTTAGATAATTAAAAAAGGAAAAAGCGCGAACCCCTAAGGGTTCGCGCTTTTTACCACCGAAGTCACGTCAATTGGCTGAATTGATGAAAACTTTCTTATCAAATCCAGATAAGGGTGAAACCCTGTTT
>CAZDRR010000118.1:0-1814 GCA_964507955.1 uncultured Candidatus Saccharibacteria bacterium
TACGTAAAAGTTATCCCCAGAGTTATCCACAGGCTCGGGCCCCACCCACCGACATTGGCTCTACACCAACGATCTGGGGGGCAGGGGGTAGCGTTAGAATGGTGGCTTATTCAGCTCAACCAATTTCTCTAAACGCTTTACCTCTCTAAGTAGAAACTGAATGCTCATTGCCTGAAAAGAAACCATAAGCAAACTAACAACAGCAAAAAAGAAGAATAGCCAAAAAAGTTCATTCATTAGTTTCCTGCCTTGTCTGCGAATACTGCGTCAATAAAACGCTGGTGGTCAAAACGCTCATTGTCGTTAGCAAACATAGTTGCGAAGTTTTCGGCAATGTCTGCGAGAATGGTGAAGTCAATTTCATCAACATACTCATTTAGAATGTTTGCGGTTTCGACATAGTCTTTGCGAGTCATCATTTTTTTATTTCCTATTCTTGATTAGTGATTTTATTTTAGTTTGTGCCACCGACATTTTTATTTGCTCAGGCTCACCTTGCGGATTATTTGCTGAGGCTCACTCTGTCGGTGGCAAGTTTTTATTTTAGAGGTCGCAACCAATTGCTGGGTGGCAACCAACACAGACATCTTCGCCACATCTGCCACACTCTGCCCATAGGGTTTCGGTCTGGCATTCTGGGCAGTAGCCCATTTCTTCTAGTTTGATTTCGTTCATTAGTTTTCCTTTCTTGATAATTCTATTTTAGACTAAGCCACCGACATTTTGGCGGTAGCCTCTGCCAGCGTGTCGTTGATTAGTTGCTGAAACTTTTCCTCTGGCACATAGACAGACAAAGCACCAACCATTAGGGCAGAGATAAAGTCAAAAGAGTAGTCTGGGTGAAGTTGCTTGTATGCCTCACGCAAAGCATTAGTGTCGTTGAAGTAAGGGGCAAAGTAGTTGATTTTTTCAAACATTAGTTTTCCTTTCGTTGTGAGATTAGTTTAGCATTGACCACAGACATTTAGCGTGTCTTGGTTCTTAGCAATTCTAGGTAGCGGTCTTGGGCAACCTGTGGCAATTGGGCAAAGGTCTTGCGGTCAAGGTATGAAACGCCATTACGGATTTCAGGGGTAGCGAATACGATAGCAGATACACGCTCAACAAAAGCCTTCTCGCTCTTGGTCATTCTTGGTTTTCTCATTAGTTAGCCTTTCTTTCTACTCTCTAATTATGGCATACGCCACCGACATTTAGCAAGTTATTCTTCGGCGTGTCGCAAAGTTTTTTATAACAGATTTATAACGAACCAGGGATCTAGATCTTGTGCCGTAAACGAGCTTTGCCACTAGATCTAGGGGGCCCGAGCACACCCCTCCGACATTGTCAAGGCGACACGCCGTAGGCGTTAGCCTGGCTGTGAGCAGTTATGCTCTGCCATAGCCTTTTCCAATTCAGCGACAGTTCGCTCTGTCAACTCAATGCCACATTCGGCACATTCAGGGGACCAATAGTAGCGGTCATCATAGTGATACATTTTGTATCCTTTCTTCTAGTTAGTTATAGGTTAGCAGTAGGGTCAGACATTTTACCATTTGACCTTTGTGCCTTTTGCTTTTGCCAACTTGGTTAGCATTTCTAGGTAGCGAATTTCGCTGTTAGACAAATCCCAATCCATTACCTTTTCGGCATAGTCAAGACACTCACGCAATTCTGTTTCGATTACATCTAGCGGTGTAGTGTGGTTGATGTATGGGTTTTGAGCAATTCCTTTTAGCAATTTAGTTTTCCTTTCTTAGTAGTTTTAGATTAGCAGATACCACCGACATTTAGCCTAACCCTTTTGGGCTAGGTAGCGAAGCAAGTTCTTTTCT
>CAZDRR010000119.1:0-1805 GCA_964507955.1 uncultured Candidatus Saccharibacteria bacterium
GTTTGAATCGCACTGGTTACGCCTGTGACGTAGTTAAGCTGCGTGTGCGTAGGTGTTACAGCACCAGCGACATTTGGGAACGTAGCTTTTACTGTAGATTTGATTAGACGAAGGTGGTCATCTCCCTCTGATTTTGGGTCGCCAGCGGCAGGCAGGGCACTATTCAGCCCATCGATGTAAGTAGTAGTTTCGACGCTCATTTATCGCCTCGTTTTGATTTGCATGGAGCCTGTAGCGGGCTGGCCTCTGCGCTCTGCAAAGCGTTTGACCGCATCAAGGCTTTCAGTTGTTAGTGCTTTGAGGTTTGTCACTTCCTCGTAGTTCCTGATGTGCTTTGCTGCCTCTAGGCATGACGCATACAGGTACAAATCGGGTGCGTTATCAAGCAGCCAATTCGTAGCAACAGTGTCGGAAAGTGACTCAATCTTTGGGATGTAGTACAGCGTGTAGGCTTGACCATCAGCGGCACCCCAGATACGCAACTTGCCGTTTTCCAGTGAATAGAAGCCAGGATTAGCAGTGGTGGACAACGATGCGTCAGCAATGGATTGGTAGTCCAATGTCCTAGCACTGTTGCCGTAGGTCACGGATACGCGGGAGACAGAGCCAAAATCGCTAGGCAATGTGCCGTAACCACTTGTAGTAGTTCCTGCCACCGATACCTGCAATTCCTTCACATGCAGTTCACGAAACATGAACGCTTCAGCCAAGGAAATGAACGTAGGTGTAAGAGAAGACAAGTCACTACGGTGCATGTAGTCCGTAATGGCTGTTTTAAGGCTGGTGTAGTTCATAGCTTGTCAACGTGCATCATCAATGGACGAGCACGAAGCCAATTCAAAACAAACTTTTGACGTTCTTCCGCTGGCAACTTTAGGAACTGAGCATATTCAGCCATAGGCAATTCACCTACCTTTGTTCCTATGCCCTCGCCCCATCGTTTACCTTGATTGGCTATACGAGCCTCATGCGCTTTTCGTAAAAAAGGTTCAGCGTCATAGGTGGTTTTGTGGATGATTTGGTTATCTTCAACAATCGCAGTTCTGTGATTGCCGTAAGCATCGAAACCATGATTAACTGAGAAATTTTCGTCCATTGAACACCCCTTTGCGGGTAAGTGTCCAAAGTGGTAAAGGCATAAAAAAAGGGAACCGAAGTCCCCTTTTCTGAGTGGCTAACCGTTACCCGCCACTAAGATCTTTGATGGCACCCTGAGCAGCCGACGAGCGCACTGCAAGAGTGGCGTCCATCGTGATCAGGATTTTCTCGCTATCACCAGTCTTAGCCAGAGGCTGCACCTGTACACCGTCCAAAGTGGCTACGTCGATGTAGTCAGCGTTGATGATGTAGGCAGAGGTAGCACCAGACATAAGGTAGTGAGGGACAACCTGAATGGTGCCAAAGTCACCGATGAACACATCAGCACCAGTAACCACTACACCCTGCTTTTTGCCAGTGTCCAGACGGTTTTGTGCGATACCTGTGAAGCCGGAGAAAACTGCCTTGTGAGCAGGCCCCATCACAATCATGTCAGGCTGTACACCGCTGTTCGTGAAGATGCTTTGTTGAACAGTGTTCAGCATTGCAACAGTCATAGCGCGACCAGTACCAGCAGTAGCTGCGGTAGTAGGTGCGCCAGAAGTCCACGAAGCAGTGGAACCACCAACGCCATGCGAGGTGTTCAGGTAGGTCTGAACATTCAAGCCACCCAACTTGCCAGCTACGGAAGTGGTAGAAGCCACGGCAGCATTGGTAGACACCACAGCAGCTTCAAAGTCTCGCTTAAGTTCCAGGAGGGCTTTGGC
>CAZDRR010000120.1:0-1799 GCA_964507955.1 uncultured Candidatus Saccharibacteria bacterium
CTTTATATCTTTGACAGCGCACAGGAGGCAGACTCGTTCATTGCTGCTGACGATGCAGCAGAGAAGGCTATCAAAGAGGCGCAAAAGACCAGCAAGAAAGCAAAGAAACGGGCACGGCAACGGGTCTATGAGGTCAGTGGTGTAACACCAGAGCAAACCATATCGATTGATTGGGTGGCTCATCTGGTGAGCCTGTACGGTCTGCCGTTTGATCTGCCTTCTATCGTTGCCAAACAGGACTATGAGGAATTTGTAAGGGTGGCCTTGCTTGCACAGCAAATGCAAGACGAGGACGACATTGAAATGCTCTTGCTGGCCTAGCCTTTACCAAATTTGACAATGGTTCCAATGACTGAACAGCAAACCGCTTTGCGTGGTCGTGAGGCCGCACAGATTTTGGATTCGGAAGTATTTAAAGATGCCATGACGCAGCTTAAAACTTCCGTTACTGAGCAATGGAAAGCCTGCCCAGTGCGTGACCGCGAGGGGCAATTGTTGTTGCTCCAACTGGCAAAGCTGACCGATAAGTTTGAATCAATCCTGGTTGGATTGGTAGAACAAGGCAAGTTTGCTGAACGAAAGATTGAACTTGATTCGATGCGTGATGAATCTACTGCACGTAGGTTTGCACGTAGGGTTGTAGGGTAGGCACTTACCTTTTAGCGAACGCAGAGATGCGCCGCAATCCTCTCTAGTGCCGTGAGAGGGGATTTTGACGAAAGTAGCAAATGAGCGAACAAGCAGAATCTGCACTCGCAACTTTGGACGATTTAGCCTCAATGCTGGACACTCCTGAAGAACAGGAATCCGATGAAGCATTAGAGGCTTCAGACGCTGATGAATCCACCGACGAGATCGACACGGAGACTGAAGCAAACGACGAACAGGACATTGACCCTGAAAACCCCGATGAGGGAGAGGAAGAGCCTGCACCCGTTGAAAAACTGACCATCAAGGTCAAAGGCGATGACGGACAAGACGAGACTTTGGAGGTAACTCCAGAGGAAGTGGCGTCTAGCTATATGCGCCAAAAGGACTACACACGAAAGACGCAAGCGTTAGCGCAGCGTGAAGCGGAAGCGGTGCAGTTCCTGACAAGCAAGCATGACGAGATTCGTGGTCAATACCTTACACAAGCTGAATCGTTGCGGGCAGCGGTTGTGGGTATGGCAGGGATTAAGTCAGAGGCTGAAATGGCAGAACTTGCCAATTCTGACCCTGCGGGATGGGTAGCCGAAACCAATAGACAACGCCAGATCAGCGCGTTTATTGGGCAAATTGACCAGCGTATTCAGGCCGAGCGCGAACAGCAGTCTCAGCAAGTTATGCAGGCACAAGAGCAGGCTAAACGTCAAGCGTTTCAGGTGGCATGGAATGAACTCTCGAAAGAGGGAATTGATAAGCCAAAGCTTGCAAAGATTTACGGTGATGTGAGCAAAACCTATGGTTTCTCAAGCGAGGAATTAGGCAATGTTTACGACTATCGACTCGTCAAGATGATGAAAGACGCAGCGGCTTACCGCGAATTGCAGGCACAGAAAAAGACTGTGCAGCAAAAGGCGCAGAACGCTCCACGTTTGCCATCTCGACAAACACCACCCGCACAAGAACGCAAAAACCGCGAACTTGAAAACCGTTTCAAGCGTGGCAATGCAAAACTTTCTGATTTAGCCGCTTTGCTGCGGTAGGAGTTAAATAATGACTGTCCCAACCAATTTGTATCAAAAGGATTCCCTCAAAGGCAACCGCGAGGACTTGATTGACAAGATTTTCCAAGTTTCCCCCACGGAAACACCCAT
>CAZDRR010000121.1:0-1798 GCA_964507955.1 uncultured Candidatus Saccharibacteria bacterium
CCGGCCATCCGCGCCCCCATGCTTCCAGCGCGTCAACTTGCCAATCATACAGCTTCGCGCCGTGCGCTGTGGCGTATTGGGATGGGGTTAGCATCATTCGTTCGAAACATCCAGTTTTCCTGGCCTGTCGGCACCAAGGTCAATCCCCAATGTGCGGGCGGCATCAAGGATGCCAGATTCCGCAAACTCTGGATCGTCCATCGGCCCGCTACGGTCGTATCCCTTCGGATCGAGTTTGTGACCCTCTCGGATGTGCTTTATTGCCCAGCGGAGCGAATGGCAGGCGCGTTGCAAGTCGTCGGTAGTTACGGTGAATGTGTTTGTTGGTGCGTGGTATTTCATGATATTTTGCTGGTTAGATACTCCGCAAACTCGCAAAACACTTGCCACTCCGGTAATCGGTGATTTTTTCGCTGTTGGATGATTCTGCGCAACGTAGGCCAGCTAAACGCACGGATGCGGAGTTGCAGCGTGCCTTCTGGAAGGTTCGATTTAGCCTCGACTAGCTCATCGCCTGAAAGCCGCTTGGCCTCCTTGTGCATCGTGCTTGTGCTGCCCATCGGAATCATTCCGACGGTGTAGGTGTCCATTTCCTGCCACCAATACCTAGGCGCCTCGATTGCCAGGCAGTATTGCAGCCAGCGGAGGCTTTTTGCGTGCTCATCGCCGGATTTGACGAGACGGGCAAGCAACGATCGGTCTGCGTCAGCTTCGGCCCTGTGCCAGCTCTCATGCGACAGCCTGCTTGCCATCGCGCAAAGCCTCCAATCGGTTCCGTCCATCAGTCCGACGGCAATATGGTTTGTAACGATGTGCGGCATGTGCAGCTTGTCTGCCATTGTCATAACCTCGCGGAATCGTTTGAAATTTCTCATTTGCCACCTCCCTTCACTCCAGCAAGTGCGTCTCGAACTTTTCCAGCGTCGAGCGTGCATGTAACCGGACCTTCTGTGCCATCTTGAAACCAATCCTTGTCTTTGAGGTGACTCAGGAGTGAGGCGAGTTGGTCGCGTTGGGCGCGTGCCTCGTTGCGCTCATGCAGAGCGCGAATGCAATCCACTTCGAACTGCTTTGCGTCGGTGATGGCGTTGTCACGCTCGCGCTCAAGCGACGCAATTTTTCCTGCCATGTCCATCGTGGATTTGGTTTCGGCTGCGTATGCTTCGCGTGCCTCGTCACGCTCGCGTTCTGCCTTTTCGAGCTTTTCTTGCCATTGCTTTTCATGGCAGGCACATCCGAAGTGGTGGGTCGGTCCGCAGTTCATTGTTTATCCTCCTTTTCTGCTTCTTCGATGTATCCGATCATCGTTTCGATTGCCGATTTGATCGATGGCCATTCTTCTGGATTGATGACAATTTTTCCTGAGTAGTCGGGAAGATTGTGATCTTGGCTGATGACCAAAAATTCTCCGGCAGCTTCGTCATCAATTTCAATCATCGTTGCCCGTTCTGAGAAAATTGGTTCACCTTTCGGCATGACTGCCATTTTGATGGCGCGGATTTGCATGGTTTGTTCTGGTCTTTCTGGTTTTGCGATTTTCGTTCCTTGTTCTTCGTATTCCAGTGTCATTTTGATTCTTCTTTCGTGTTTATGTTCAACTTTGCAGGCGGCACTAGCTGCGCTTGACGCTCAGCGATGCGCCTGACTTCGGCCTCAAATTCTGGCGTGATTTGCATCGATTGCAAGGGTTTTCCGTCCGGGCCTGAAATTTCTTGCGCTACTTTGTCGCCGTATCGTTTCACGTCCCATTTTGCCAGGAGCTTGAGACGAGTTTCGACTTGCAAGCGCCTGTGCGCCG
>CAZDRR010000122.1:0-1794 GCA_964507955.1 uncultured Candidatus Saccharibacteria bacterium
GGGTCCACCTGCTCTTTTCTCTTTTATTTAGTCTTTCTTTTCTTCTACAACTTCTGATGTTTCTGTAATAGCTTCTTCTACAACTTCTGGAATAACTTCTTTATGATCTTCCGTTGAGAACTTAACAGACATCATTTTAAATCGTTTACTAATTTCTTTAAGAGCTTTATCTCGCATGTAATAAAGCTTACTTCTTCTTGTTTTTGATCGCTTTACGATTTCAATCTTATCAATCATTGGTGAATATAGTGGAAATATTTTTTCTACGCCAAACCCATTAGTATTTCGTCGTACGGTAAATGTTGCACCCGCTTCTGCGCCGTGTTTTCGTGCAAGAACGATTCCTTCAAATGCTTGAAGTCTTGTTTTTCCTTTTTCTTGAATTTTTTGCCATACTCGAACTGTATCCCCGGTTCGCATGTCGAGGTTTTTTCGTGAGGCAATATCTACTGGAGTTATTACTGTATTCATATCTTTTTAATTGTTAGTACAGGGCACTTTAACATAGTTATTAAAAATTATCAATATGAGCCAAAGTAAAGGCGTTTTTAAAGTCTTCTGGGAAATCAGCCGATATTTTATGGGTATGTCCTTCAAAATCTTTAAACTCTAAAGAATATGCATGCAGAGCAAGTCTATTAAAACCTAATATTTTAGGTTTACTTCGAGCATACAACGGATCCAAAACAACAGGATGTTGTAAGTATCGAGCATGAACTCTAATTTGATGAGTTCTCCCAGTCTTTGGTTGTGCCTCAACAAAAATTACAGGTTCATTTTCAACTTTAAATCTTTCTAGAACTTGAAAAAAAGTAATAGCAGGCTTCAAAACACCTCTTGCGTCTTTTGATGTTGTTCTTTTTCTAAAGTCTTTTTTATGTTTACCTATTGGTTCTTGAACGGTAATATGGTCTTCTTTTAAATTTCCGTACAAAAATGCCCTATAACTCTTTTTGATTTCTCTATCTTTAAATTGTTTTTTAAAAAAATCATATGCTTTTTGAGTCAAAGCGATGAGTAATATTCCGGAGGTATCTTTATCTAGTCTATGAACAACACCATGTCTTTCAATTAATTCTCCATTTGAAATCACAAGAGATTCTCCCACATGCTTTGTTTGAGGAAAGTGTTCAACAACCCAATCAGAAATGGTGTATTCTTCCCTTTGTCCACTTTTATGAACAGAGATGCCATAAGGTTTATTAATTAAAATATAATCAGAAGTTTGTTTAACTATTTGTATATCCATACTTTTATAAAGAAAGCGGATTTAATGCTTGTGTTATTTTTATTGAGGCCCATTTATACCCAAAATCATATGCATCTTCAGCAAGAGATTCTTTGTTCTTATTTTCTTCATTTTTTCTTAATCCAACTAGATAACCTTCGTATGCTTGTGGATCTCCAATCAGGTCTATCTTCACATTATCCAAAATTACACTATCTGGGAGTTGAATTCCTTGTTGTTCAAGTTGCGACATAAGATATTCAAAAACCCCTTCAACAGCTTTAACATAAGATGCACTAATAGGATCTTGTTCATTCAAACATTCTTGTATGATTTCCTCTTTGTCTTTTTGAGCTTCAAGCCCAACATCTTTTAAGATAGTAATTACTTGTTCTCTAATATTTGGCGTTTCAAAACTTGATTCTTTAAACATGAAACGAGTATACCACAAAAACAAAAACCAAACATATCTGTTTGGTTTTTGTTTTTGTGGGCGATAAGGGACTTGAACCCCTGACCTTTCCGGTGTAAACGGACTGCTCTAGCCAACTGAGCTAATCGCCCAT
>CAZDRR010000123.1:0-1732 GCA_964507955.1 uncultured Candidatus Saccharibacteria bacterium
CTGACGTACTACTAAACTGAAGTAAGAGCGCATTGCCGGTAGGGTCCCACACTATGTTTGTAATACTAGTAGTAACAGGGGTAGCAGTAGAAGTACCACCACTACTACTTGTAGAATTAATAGTAATAGTTTTAATACCACTTGCTGTAGAAGCTGTAACTGTAGTACCGCCTGTACCTACAAAATTCAAAGTATCTGTTGACGAAGACGCTGTATGCGCGGTCGTTCCACCTACTTGAATAGTACTAAATGAATTAGTTGCGGAAGGTATATATACAGAGTTTTCTGATAAGTATGTTACTCTACCAAACTTGTCGGCTGTTATAACTGGTACATACGCCCAATTACCTCCTGTACTTGCCCCTTTAGTAGCTGGAGTTACTCCTGACTGTGCTAAAGTTAATGTAATATCTGAACTACCGTTGAAAATATACTTCGTACTATATAAACATACAGCCCCACCATCCCATGTTGTGGTACCAACCATCTGTTTATAAACGCCGATATACGCTCCTGCGGAAGTTAGCGCAAGTGACGAACCAAAATAAGTATTTACACTTTTTGGACTATATATTCTTACACATTTGCCAGTAGCTAACTCGTACAAATACACATATTGATTACTCTGCTGATTTAACGCCCCTACTAGCAATGTTGTTTCATTCATTGCTAATACGCCGCCCATATAAGAGTTATTTACTGTATTCGCTGGATAAAGTGTATATACTAATGCCCCGGTAGTTTTATTAAATACGCATACGGCACCAGAATAAGAACCACCTGATGGTTCTTGAGATCCATCGCCTGGAATACCTACTGCGACATAAGTACTATTTATAGCAACAGCAGCCCCAAACCTATCCCAAGTCTTATATGTAGTAGGATTATTTAAAGTAATACTATAAGTAGTATAATTGCTAGATGTTATAGTTGCTGGACTAGCTGGGAAATTAGCTAAGTTGAATACATAAGCTCTACCTCCCTGATAATCACCAGAAGAGGAATACTCATTATATGCACCTACTACTAAACTAGTACCATTCATATCTAAGCTATTACCAAAATAGTCAGCAGTGCTATTATATGCGTTAGGGTCTTGTATCGTGTATAATTTAGTACCTGTGGCGCGATCAAATATGTACACAGCGCCGGCATTTGAATTGTCCCCGTAAGCTGATGCAATTACGTAATTGCCGTAAACTTTTACCGCCGCACCAAAATAATCGCTATTAGTACTTCCAGTATCGTTAGGATTAGCTTTAGACCATGTTGCAGTAGATATGGTAATTGGTGTACCAGAGTATGTTGCAAAAGTGCTAATATCATAATAATATATAGACCCTGACGAACTACCTCCTGAGGCGCTATCAGTATCGTTTTTACTTCCTACTACTAAGTAGTTTCCTTGGATTGATAGAGCGGACCCAAAGGTATCGCTGGTAGAACTTCCTCCACCCAAATTAGGGTTAGTAATATTATACATTAATGCTCTAGTAGTAGCACTATATACTTTTACCCCGTAAGCCCCATCCGCATTAGAGTAAACAGCAATATAAGTATCGGAAGCAGCAATAGCTGCACCAAAATTTTGATAGGCCGTACCACCCTCAATAGTAGCTAATAAATCTCCGGTATCATACGTTCCAGTAGTAAGGCCTTGACCTATATTAAGCGCACTAGTGGTAGTTCCGCCGCCACCGCCGCCTGAAATAACTAGGTCGCCGGAACCAAG
>CAZDRR010000124.1:0-1723 GCA_964507955.1 uncultured Candidatus Saccharibacteria bacterium
TATTTAATTCAAAAATTAAAAGTAATTCTCCGATTTGATTAAAAATGTTAGTGTTTTATATAGCGGCTAATGTGCGTTTATTGCAGTTTTGCTTTGCTTTAATCGTTCTACCTATTGTTTTTTTATATATTATAAAGAATTTAGTTTTTAATAAGGAGTTTAGATTTGCATGGTTAATGAATTTGCCTGCGCATAATGATATCGGTATAATAAATATTTTTAGAATCGTTTTATATTTTTCTATTCTAGAGATTGGCATGAAAATTTATTATATTTTAAAAAAAATATTTGTTGGTTCCAAGACTCCTATTGATATTTGACAGATCGTTTTTTCAATTATTTTCGGAAGTCCTTTGTGATTTTTAGAATTAGTAGAAGAACTTTCCATTGAATTAAATAGAGATTTAAAAAAAGATATTTCAGATAAAAATTTTTTCTATAGACCTATTATAAGATTATGAGCTTTTAAACTTACTTTAATGAAAGTTTTACATAATAGATTTAGTGCTAGATTTAATATATTAAAAAATCTTAGAATATTTATAATTAATAATAAATTAAATTTCAATCCTGATAAAAGAAATTTAAAATCTTATTTTAAAAATAAAAATTTATTATTAGAATCATCAATTAGAACCAAAACTCCTAAAGGTATTATAAAAAATCATCCTATCCTAAATATTTATAAAGAACATGGTATGGGGTATGTCGTTACGCATAATCCTCTAAAATATCAAAAAGGCGATTATTATAAATTTTCTCACGATGAAATTCCTAATTTTATTGTTTCGAACGAAATTCAAGATGAAAATATTATTAAAGAAACAAAAATATATAGTTTTAGACCAACAGACTCAGAAAAAAAGTTAGCTATTGTGTTAGCGCAGTATAGAAGATGAAACGATGATTCGCCTATTCATTTTAACAAATTTAATAATTCTGAAGTTTTAAATTATAATTTTAGAAACGTAAGTAAAAAAGACCTATTGAGTTTAAAATTACCTTATAAATTAGCGGACCAAGTAATTAATGAAAGAAATAATTATCGTAATTTAAATCAATTTGAGTTAGATTTTTTAGAAGATTTTTTTAAGGATAATAGTTATTTAAACGAAGATAATGAAAAAGTTTTCTTAATAGAAGATATAGCTAAATATAAATTTAATGATGAAGATGATTTATATAATACATGTCAACTTATAAATAAACAAAAAAAATCTTATGATTTATGAGAATTAAATGATGCTCAATTAGAAGAATTTAATAATAATTTATTGATAAGTTATGATCTAGAAAATAATAAAAATTCAGACTTAGAATAGTTGACCCTTATAAATGTATGTTATTGCAGAATGTTCAAACAAATTAAAAAATAAAAGAAATTTTGAAGGAGTTCAATTAGAATTCTCAGAATTAGAAAAAAGTTTAACAATTACTAATATTAAAAATAATATTAACATTTATAATTATTTATTAGATTTTTATTTAGAGGAGTTTTCAAATGATATAAAAGAAATAGAAAAAAGTATTAATAAATGTAAAATTTATTTTATTAGTGAAATAAAGTTTAAAATAGCTAAACAAAAGTTAATATATAAAATAGACGACAAACACGACGATAATTATTATTTAATAGAAGAATTAAAAAAATGAGAAATATAAATAATTATGGACCCTTATATGAGAAGATAATATTTTATTAATTTTATGTTTTTTAAAAATA
>CAZDRR010000125.1:0-1691 GCA_964507955.1 uncultured Candidatus Saccharibacteria bacterium
GCTAAGAAAGAACTCCTGGTAACTTATTCACTTACAGATTGGGAAGGAAAGGAACAAGAAAAATCAAGATTTATAACAGAAATCCCAAATGAGTATGTTGAATCCATAGATTCGCAGTCTTTTGAAAAGAAACACATCAAGGATATCTCATTGTTTGTAGAACCTGTTCATGTGGAGAGAACAATTTATGATGCTGATTTTATAAAAGAATTATTTATTAAAAGAGGACTTACGGTTACTGCCCTTAATAATTACCTTGATTGTCCGATTAAATATTTTTACAAAAATCTAATTCAGATTCCGAGCGGATATTCTCCAATACTTGAATATGGAAATGTTATGCATGGAGCACTTGAGAAATTCTTTTTACAATGTAAAAAAGAAGAAAGGGTTCTGCCTAAGAAAGTGCTTATTGACTTGTTTGAAGATGGAATAGAACATTCTCAAATGAATGAAAAAGAAATTAAAAAATATAAAGATAGAGGGATCGAATCTCTTGGAACGTGGTACGAATCAAGGTTTAAAAATTTTGAGCATTTAATTGATGTTGAACGTAAAATATATCGAGACTTTGAATTGAGTAATGGTGAGATAATTATGTTGAATGGAAAACTCGATAAGATTGAATATCTAGAATCTCCACTCGAAGGACCAATTCGAATAGTTGATTATAAGACTGGTCGACCTTTTTCAAAAAAGACTAAAGATGAAAAAGAAGAACTCAAAAGACAACTTACATTCTATAATCTCTTACTCGAGAATTATCACGAAAATAAATATCAAATCAAAGAAGCGATGCTAGACTTTCTTGAAGAGAACGATAAAGGTGAACATGAACAATTTTCATATGTAGTCTCTGATGATGATTTGAGTATTCTTAAGCGAGTCGTAGAGGATACTGCAATTGAGATTATGTCAGGAGAGCTTCTTAATAAAGGATGTAAGAAAAAAGATTGTGAATGGTGTAAGTTTCATGGATAAATTTAAAATGGCGGCCGAAGGCCGCCATTTTAAATTAATTGTTTAAAGTTTTTATTGTGCTTTTGACCCTGAAAGGATTGCATCTATGGCACCTTTTACATTTGCATAAGGTTGATTACCTTTAATAGGTGTTTGTACTCCAGATTTTGAAATCAAAATATTGTAAGGAGTTCCAAATTGTTTATCTACTTTAGCAATTGCATTTCCATCTGCAACATCTTTTGCCACTTCTTGTTTTGGATAATCAGATGAGAGACAAGCTTTAAATTCTGCTTCATTAATACCTAATTTTGTAGCGTTAGATAAAAGATTTTCATCTGTAAGAGATTCTGGTGATCCTTCACTTAATGCATTTGCATACGTCCAAAACTTATCATTTCCACCAAGTTTTGCTACACATTCTGAAGCCTCAGCTGCACCTTGTGCTTTTTCATGAATTTGTGTAAGTGGAAAATGTCTGTATACCCAAGCAACTTTTCCTGTTGATCCGTATTCATCCATAATTTTTTTCATTGTTGAATGAAAACCTTTACAGAATGGACATTCAAAATCTGAATATTCAACAATTACGATTTCTGCATCTGGATTACCAAGTATGTGATCGTTTGCATCAATTGGTGCGATTGATAATTGTGTGGGCTCATTGTTTTGAGCTGGTTGTTGTTGTTTTGTTGTGAGATAGATTGCTCCTGCAATAATTAATCCCGAAA
>CAZDRR010000126.1:0-1675 GCA_964507955.1 uncultured Candidatus Saccharibacteria bacterium
GGGGTTATCTTCGATTGCATTATTTATTATCTCAATAATCACTATTTATTGCACACAATTGTTGTGGTGATTAGGTCTCCCTTCCCCCGCACAGGGGGGGTTTCTGCCGAAAGTCGAAAATCTGTTCTGCCGAAAAACTGTTCTTTCTGTTCTGGCAGAACAGAAAGAACAGAAAATGACCCTTTTCCGTAAAACTCCCTATAGAGATTGTATAGGGGACTTTTACGGAAATGCCCCCTTTTCTGTTCTTTCTGTTCTGCCCGACAGAACAGAAATTCAACTTTCGGCAGAAACCCCCTTTGCGTCGCTCAGTAGGGAAACCCCGACATAGTACCGGTTTCCATTGCTTACTTTGCTGCCGATACCGCGTTCTGCCAGCCGTCGACCGAACGCTGATTTGCTGTTTGACGAAATGCCCTCACTCTCGCAGAACATCCGCCACGCGAACCATAGCCGCGCTTGTTCGACTTTGCTGTTTGCGTCGATTGTGGCGTTATCGTCTAAAAACACTCCGAGCAAGTCTGACTCCGACCGATAAGCGTTACTCTCTGCGCGAATATTGTCGGGAATCCGCAATCCGTGCGCGTACCAGTCAACAGCGCCGCGTACTCCCCACGCTAAGATGCCTTCAAGTTCGGTGCATAACGCGTTTTCAAGCCAAGGGTCTTTTTCGTCGTCGCTGAATTGGCGCAGGAAGGGCAGCAGCACAATTCGGCGCCAAGTACCATCGTCGGTATCGGTGATAATCGGCTTATGGTTAGTGCGCAACCATGGTGTCGCTGTCGGCTGATACTCGAAATACTCAGCGTACAAGAACCGGGCTTTGATCGGTTCGCGTCCGGCTACCCATTTAAGAATCTGCGTATCCAGCTTGCAGCCTTTTTTTAACTCGTTAAGCTGCACTAGGCGCACAGAGTGCAGACTTGCCAAGTCGTTACGGGGGCCTGTGTCGTTGTCTCGTGCGACGAGTAGGCTTGCTGGTGCCGACGTTGCGTAAGACCCTGCCATCTTATACACCGTGTCGGCAAATACACTCTTGCCGTTGGACCCAAGCCCGTAGCACAGGATTAGGATTTCTTCGGTAACGTGCCCGGTTAGTGAGTAGCCGACAAGTCGTTGTACGAAGTCGATTACATCTTTCTTGCCGAGAAAGATATCGTTAAGAAATTGCAACCATCGGGGGCATTGCGCATCAGGAACATAGGCCGCGCCTGTTTGGTGTGTCATGTATTTTGTTGGGTCGGGTTCGTGCAATATTCCAGTACGCAAATCGACGTAACCGTTAGGCACGCACAACAGATCATTGTGCGTATCGAGTTTTTCAGCACTTACCGCTACCCGCGGGTCACTGCACGCAAGCGAGATTGCCGCGTCAATATTCTTTTTCCGATGATATGTGAGTGCGAACTTTAGCATTCGCGCCCAATGCTCCGCACGGGTCTTGTCGGAGTGCGCTAACTCTTTTGCGCGATTGGATACTTGACCAAACAAGGCTTTGGCGGCTTCAACTTCGTGCCCACACTCGGACCATTCCCAACGGTTGCGTACCCAGCGCAACCACATTTTGCGGGTGAAACAGTGCAGCAAGGTCCCAGCGTACTTTTTAGCGAATAGATCGGCCGCAGCTATGTCCGTTTTGCTTGTGTCGATATCTGCGTTTTCGCCATCTTCTGCG
>CAZDRR010000127.1:0-1603 GCA_964507955.1 uncultured Candidatus Saccharibacteria bacterium
CTTAATAAAGAGCAGAATCGTCTTGGTGCTGTAGGGTTGGCTCAAGAGATACGCTCTGATACTCATAGACTTAAGATAGATGAACTCGAAAAAAAGAAAAATAGTATTATTGAAGTGCTTAAGAAAGCTCAAATGACAGATAAAGAGATTGAAAAATTTGCAGCAATTAAAAGTATTAATTCAGCTATTGAAAGAATAAACAAAGATATAGAGAAAAAGGATAAAGAACTTGAAAAGAAAATAAACAAAATTAGTCGAAAAATAGACTCTAAAAATAATAAATATAAAAAAGTCGAAGAAAAGAAGATTACTTTTGATAAGATAAAGTTAGGTGAACAAATAGACTTCAGTGAGCTAGAAGATAAGTCAAAGGAGAAGTTTGATATAAAAGAGGTAATTATAGATACTAGTGATGATAATGAAAGTTCTGTTGAGAAAGATAGAAGAAGTCTCGATAAATTTGCAAAATTATGGAATTTATACGTGGCAAAGGTTTCTGATAAGGAAAATTCAATCCCATTTATAGATACAGCCGATCTGATGAAAACTCTAGAAATTACACAACCTCAATCTTTCTCTGTTGATCAGTTCTGTAAAATTATGAAAGCTTTTTATGAATATAATTCAATTCCAGCTGAAATAATTGATGAAAAAATTAAAGGTTTTAAGGAATTAATATCTAATACTGCACAATAATATGGACCAGAATAACAACATAGCAAAACAAATTTCAGATGAACAAGTAGATGTTGAATTAGATTCTATTTTAAAAGAAATCGAGAGTTTAGATGCGGTGTATCAAGGTGAAACGGAAAAAGCTATTAGTGAGATTGACTCAATTGACCAGAGGGTTGGAATAATTGTTGATGAGTTAGACACAGATTTTAGTGAAATCGAAGAAGGAAGTAGGGATTATGAAGATGCTATAGATGGCTTAGTAATGGAGCAGGTCGGAGTAATTGAAGAAGATTTGGATGATGAAGAATAAAAGAAAACCAGCTTAAATGCTGGTTTTTTTGACTTTTACTATTGACATAAGGTTAAATTGTTATATAATATAAACAGTAAATTCAAAAAAGGAGGTTTAGATGGAAATATCTGTTGTATTTAAGTATGCAATAGTAATTGCAGCTTTTACAATCTTAGCCCTCGGTATTGTTTTTGGAGAGGGTACTGTACGTCAAAAAATTGATGAAGCAAAGAACGCTGCAATCCGATATATTATATACTCCATACTTGATTGGGGTCTTATGGGTTTATCGATCGCGCTTGTTGCTGTGATGAAATCATTAGAAGCAAATATTGTTATAACAACAATATCAATGTGGATATTTGATTTTGTTACAGCTTGGTCTTTATTGTATTTGTGTATTAGGTCAGGTGAGGACCTTACCTTAGGTAGGCAATACAGAAAGGCTTATGAATTGATTAGGGCTAAATCTAGAATTTCAGGTTTAGTATCATTGTCTATTCTTATTGTAAAAGGTGTTATTTGGGATGGCCCAGAAAAACTTGTTGAGTTTTGGTTTAAGGAACTAAATTCCTCAAACAAAAGGCTGTTTGCACTTTTTTGCGCATCATTCTTTCAGGCTATATTTTGGAC
>CAZDRR010000128.1:0-1600 GCA_964507955.1 uncultured Candidatus Saccharibacteria bacterium
ATTCCTGCTATTAAAGGTATTGACGGAAAAACTGGAGAAGAAGTAGAGCGACCATCAGATGATAATCAACCTCTTGCTGCTCTTGCTTTCAAACTTCAAACAGATCCATATGTAGGACAACTTACATATATTCGAGTGTATTCAGGAGTTCTTGAGGCTGGTTCATACGTGTTGAATGCTTCAACAGGAGAAAAAGAACGAATCGGACGAATTCTTCGAATGCATGCAAATGATCGAGAAGAAGTTAAGACTGTGTACGCTGGAGAAATTGCAGCTGCTGTAGGTCTTAAAAATACACATACATCAGATACACTTTGTGATCCAGATCATCCTGTAGAGCTTCTTCGAATTGAGTTTGCAGAACCAGTTATTGCACTTCGAATTGAACCTAAGACAAAGGCTGACCAAGAAAAAATGGGTATGGCTCTTAAAAAACTTTCAGAAGAAGATCCTACATTTAAGGTTTCAACTGATGAAGAAACTCTTGAAACTATTATTGCTGGTATGGGAGAACTCCACCTTGAAATTCTTGTAGACCGAATGAAGCGAGAATTTAATGTTGAAGCTAATGTAGGTAAACCACAAGTAGCTTACCGAGAAACAATTACAGGTGAAGCATCTGCCGAATATAAATACTTGAAACAATCAGGAGGTAAGGGACAATATGGACATGTTAAAATCAATATTAAACCTATGGATAGAAATGTTGATCCAGAATCTCTTCCAAAGAATACAAAACGATCAGATGGTCTCGAATTCATAAATGCTATTAAGGGAGGTTCTATTCCTGGAGAATTTATTCCTGCAGTAGAAAAGGGAATCAAGGAGGCTATGACACGAGGTATTGTTGCTGGATATAAAATGGCTGATGTTTCTGTAGAACTTTATGATGGTTCATTCCATGAAGTGGACTCATCAGAAATTGCCTTCAAACTTGCTGGATCATTTGCATTCCAAGAGGCTGCTGCTAAAGCTAGACCAGTTCTCCTTGAACCAGTTATGAAAGTAGAGGTTACTGTTCCTGATAAATTCCTTGGAGATATCACAGGAAACCTTTCATCAAAGCGAGGACAAATTCTTGGAACACAAGATCGAGGAAATAATATTGTTGCAATTGACGCACATGTTCCTCTTTCAGAAATGTTTGGATATACAACTTCTCTTAGATCTATGACAGAAGGACGAGGATCAATGGTAATGGAGTTTGATCATTACGACATTGTTCCACAAAATGTTGCGGATGAAATTAAGAAAACACGAGGATAAAATAAAATTAAAACAGGCGGACCCGAAGGGTCCGCCTGTTTTAATTTAGAAACTTATCCCCAAAAAAATATAATAAGTCAAGTAAATCTTTTCATATTTTCATATAATGAAAATATGAAAAGATTTATCAAAATATTGTGCATTTTAGTATTATCCATTTTATCAACCCAATTTGTTTCGGCACAAGCATACCAAATTTATGTAAGTGATATTAACCTTACTTCACAAGAATATTCAGTAGGTGGTGTCGTAGAGGGAAACTTTAAACTTTCTAATCTTTCAGACATTCCTCAAACAGATATTTATTACAATATCTCTGCCGGAAATTATTCAA
>CAZDRR010000129.1:0-1553 GCA_964507955.1 uncultured Candidatus Saccharibacteria bacterium
TTGTGATTTCAAAAAATTTTGTCCTAGTGATTTTTTAGCTTGTATGCGTTTCATTAAGTGTAGATTAACAAAAAAAAATCCCAAAGCAAATCTCTCTGAGCAAAGTTAATCTAAATTCCCAATCTATCTCGAACCTCTTTAAGTTCTTTGTCTCGCATCTGTTCTTTTGTTTCAATTTTCTTTTTTTCAACATTAAATAAACCGAGTTTTTCATTCGCCGTTTTAATTTTTCCTTCAATAACTTCTACTTCTACCAAAATAGAATCAATGTTTTTTCCTGAAATAATTTTCGAGATTCGAGAAGCTAGCTCGGAAAAATTTTTTCCAAGATTCTCAAGTTCTTGCTGTAAATCGTTAATATTTTTTGATTCTCCAATTTTCCTTCGTAGCCACTTAGAGATAGTGGTTTGTTCCTTAAAATCCGCATAAGAATCAAATCCTATTGTTTTTAAAATCTGATTAGCATATTCATTTGCCACAAAATCAATTCTCTCAGGAGCAAAAAGTTGCATTGACCAAGCATCCTGTTCAGAAGGTACTATTCGATATCGATAATCAGATTTTTTATATGCATCAGTATAACTTGTTTTTTCACCAAGTCTTTGATTATATATGCGCAACCAGTTTCTATCATTTTGTAAAGCATCATCAGGGTGTTCTTGCTTTCTTAGATATTCTTGAAAGGCATGTGCCATTTCGTGTGAAATCGTACTAATTACAGTAGTGAAGCTCGCTTTTTCTATTTCTGATTTACATATGAATAAAACACCCACCTTATTACTTTCATGAGTTGATACCCACATGGCCGATTCTGCTTCAAAAGGCTGATCAATTACATTTATTATAATTTCTTGATTAAATCCATATTCTCCTGCTAATTTTTTTATATAACCCTGAAGAAAAGATAACTTTTGTTCTACATCCAAATATTTCCATTGTTCTCTCAAACCAAAAAGTTCCTGAGGATTATATGAACCAATTACAGAAAAATTAGATTCTTTATGCATCTTTTGTAAAGCATCACTCGGTTTGTATATCGAATAAATACGGGCTTCTGCCTCAAGAATTTCCTCAGGAATAATACCACCTTCGAAATAAGTAGGGATTTCTTTAAGCGCATACATAAGTTGATCACTTGAAAACATTTTCTTTATCTCACCTTCAGACATTGAATTAAATTGTTCTGCCCATGCAAGAGCTTTACTTACTCGATCTTCATATCCTTTAACACTATTTTGCTCAACAACCGAATCATCCACATGAGAATTTTTCGGGTTTTCTTGTTCAATTATATTTAAATTTATTTCCTGCTCGCTCATTTAGTTTTTTTGGTTACCTAAAATCTTCCATTTCAAAATTATATCACTTCAAAACATAGATCATTTAAAAATCAATAAAAATGCTCTTCGCCAAACTTGCGGTATCTGGTTCATCGTCATTTCCACCATATCGTGGTTCATCTCCATACAGTTCAACATATGCTTCTGGTATATCTAGCAAGAATTCAGATGGTGTATTAACCATCAAACTTCCATACATCTTTCGCATTCCTG
>CAZDRR010000130.1:0-1527 GCA_964507955.1 uncultured Candidatus Saccharibacteria bacterium
TGAGCGCAAAACCGAACGGCGACCCCGTTGCGGCTTACGGGCGACATTTTAAACTAACCTTTTTGTATACAATATGAAAGCAGCAATTATTAATCAGCCCGACTTCGAAAAGTTATGTCAGTACATAATGAACGTTCCGATATCGCCAAGCCTCGCCGGCAAATGTCTCGAGGTGCAGGATATTCTCAAACGTGTACAAATGCACGATATTTTGAGCGATAAGGAAAGTGCAAAAATAAATTTTAAACAGGAACAAAAATAATAGACATGGAAACAAATCACTCAAGATTACTGCAGATCCTTACCGGTGAGGGAGGCGATTACCAGATCGGGACCACGGCTATAACCGATAAGAAATTTTCACGAATAGTGATTACTGCCGAGGCAACTCTGACGGCTCTGAAAATACGAGGCATCGATGTGCGTACTGTCCGTAATTACGGAACTTTGCCCGTTGGTTACGTGCTCGTAGCAGGCGGCGATGATTTTTTCGACCATGTTGATTTTGCTACCGGTTCTGCAGAGGGCTACTTGTATAGCGAGCCATCTGAAATTTCGTTTTCTGATGTTGCTGTTCCCGATGGCGAGGCTGAAGCTGCCCTTACTGCAACAATTACCTATAGTAACAGCGGTGGAGCAGCTTCAAAAAAAGTGTTATGGAACTTGCTCAATCCCGATGGCGATATTGTTGATTCCGGTGAGGAGGTTCTGTATTTTCTCCCTGCCGACAATGGCACTATAACTATTGCAGGACTTACCTATCCTGCCGATGCCGCCGATGGTTACGAGTTTGATGTTATGCTCGATGGCGAATACTCATGGACTACAAGTGCCTTATTTGAAATTACTGAGCCTGCATAATCATGGCAATATATACTGGCGAAGATAAAGTACTTGGCATAAAAGTAAAGGATGCCAACGGGTCGTACCAGAACATCGACGACATGGAGGAGCTTATTGTGTACCTCATGGCAAGGGGATCGACGGTACCACTTATGAAGTACAAGAAAACGGTAGGTATCGATGATGATGGTTTTACGGAACTCCTGCGCTCGTCGAATACTAAGTATGATGCCCTGGTGCCGAAAAGTATCACGAAAGATTTTCCGATTGACGAGCTGCGGATCGAAGTTATGGTTGTAATGGCCGACGAACGCTTCGACGATGGATTTTTGCGCACCAAGGGGACAGGTACTGTTGACGAAATACTAAAAAGCAATATAACAGAATAGCCATGGCCGATCTGATTACTGAAATAACACTCGAGCCACCGTTAACGGTTGAAGTAACCCTGAACGCCACTGGTCCCCAGGCTATAAGCGACTGGTTTGATATTGAGGGCAAGCCTGCTGAACCATCGGCTGCAGGTATGGTAATGATGTCGGAAGAAGCAGGCGAAGGAGTGTTTGGCTGGGTGTGGAAAACTCTTGCCACCCTTAAAACACTGCTGACCCTTGGTTCCGCCGCCTACACCGAATCAACCGCTTATGCAACGTCAGGACATAATCATTCAGGGACTTATTTGCC
>CAZDRR010000131.1:0-1523 GCA_964507955.1 uncultured Candidatus Saccharibacteria bacterium
GCTGCACAAGTGCAGTCTGCTGAAGAGAATGTAAAGATTGTGGAAAAAGTTGTGACAAAGATTCAAGTTATTAAAGAACGCAATAACGATATCATTCAGTATGTAAACAAAGAGTTGGTCAAGTACGATGAAACTTGTACCATTCCACAACCGTTTATTGAATCAGTCAATAGAGCCGCAGAGGAGGTAAAATGAGATTACCTTTTATCCTGTTTGTTCTATTCGTATCGCTAGTATTATTTTTAACTGGTTGCTCAACAACAGTACCAGTTAAAGCAAAATTCCCTGAAGCACCTGAGCGTCTAATGCAAAAGTGTCCTCAGTTGGAAAAATTAAATGATGGTTCCAAATTGAGTGATGTTGCTAAAACAGTCGCCGAAAACTATTCATCTTACCATGAATGCTCGGTCAAAAATGATGGTTGGATTGAATGGTATCAAAAACAAAAACAAATTTTTGAAGGTGTCAAATAATGGAATTAACATTAGAACAACTAAAACAATTACTTCCGAAAAACCCTTACGTAGAACACTGGCATCATGCACTATCACAGTTGTTGCCAGATTATGAAATCAACACACCAAAACGTATTGCTGCGTTTATCGCACAATGCGCTCACGAATCTGGTGGTTTCTTGTTCTTAAAGGAAAACCTAAATTACAAGGCCGCAAGCCTGCGTAAAGTTTTTCCGAAGTATTTCCCTACAGATGAACTTGCTGCACAATATGCTAACAAACCTGAAAAGATTGCTAATCGTGTGTATGGTAATCGCATGGGTAACGGCGATGAGTCTAGCGGTGATGGCTTTCGCTATTGCGGTCGTGGCCTAATCCAGTTAACTGGTAAACAGAACTACACATGGTTCGCTGCATCCCTAGAAATCTCTGTTGAAGAGGCTGCTGAGTATCTACAAACATTTGAAGGTGCTGCACAGTCTGCTTGTTGGTTCTGGGAAACAAACAAACTTAACGATTGGGCTGACAAAGGTGATATCGTTACTTTGACAAAACGTATTAACGGCGGTACTATTGGTCTTGAAGACCGTATTAAACATTATGAGCACGCCCTTCATGTTTTAGGAGCGTAATATGACCGACCGTAAAATGGTTAGATTTTTATTGATACTATTGGTTTTACCACTAGGACTATCCATGTGTAGCGAAGAAAGATTCCGCTATCCATGCCAAGACCCAGCTAACTGGGACAAAGATGTTTGTAAAATGCCTGTGTGTGATGTAACCCGTACTTGTCCTGAACACATTTTCAAAGGACAACGTGACCCTAGATTAGGACCTCCAAAAGATGATGCGAAAAATACTACAACAAATATTACCCCAGCGGTTACACCGCCTGCTGTTCAAGGAGCAAACTGTGGAAAATAATCAACAAGATTTTATCTACACCGAAGAACAACTGATGGCTCGCCTGAAGTTCTTCATTGGTATCTGTCTTTCATTAACTCTATTTGGTATTGTGTTCGTTGTGTTGTACTCACTAATTTTTGTGACACAACCATTGAACGC
>CAZDRR010000132.1:0-1502 GCA_964507955.1 uncultured Candidatus Saccharibacteria bacterium
GTTGTGGGACGGTCACACCGGCCTGGTAGTCTGCAACTAGCTGCTTGGTTGATTCGTTAGTATATTTCATGCAATCTCCCAAGGTAAATCCATAGCACTGCTAGCAGTACTTTTGTGGGCTTGAACAAAGATATTCTCGGAAATTAATGGTGTAGGCATGATATCCCAGTTATGTGGGTCTAGTACCATATACGGTGTTCTATTGCTTGGATGTGCACACCAAATTTGTGTAAACATTACTTGAGCAAGCTCAGGAACTCCGCTCATGCAACCACCTTTGGTTGACCACAATTTGAATGAACTTTGCGGATTGCGGGATTCTCCCTTTTTCACGCCACTTTGATACACTAAACCCAACTCTCGGGCATGCATGATTTCGTCGCGTGTAAATTCTTTGTCAAACAGCATTGCTTTGTGCAAGCTGCTATTAACGACCCACTTTAGGGTCTCTCGATCCCATTTGGAATATGGAACCTTGTGATGCAGTTTATATGCATATAAAATTAGTGGTACTAAAGCACAAAATTGAGTGCCTTCACCTTTGTATTGAGTAGGTAGATAGGCCGAACGACTGTCCATCATTAAAAATAGGTATAAGCCTCGATCCCACTCTTTGTTAAAGTCAAAAATGTATTTTAGGATTTTGCTGCCATCAATCTTACCCTCAACTGTAGAAATCTCACTAAATCTAAAAGGCTTGCTAGCAATCCATGCCATGATTTGTGGCATAACTGCAAATAACAAGCTATTGAGTTTATAACGCGGAATCCAAATATCTACAATGGCTTTTTGTCCTGCTCGACGACGTACTTCAGCCACATCAATGTGTGGTTTTTCTACTAGATCACCAAAACCCACTTCGCTAGGGGCTTCGTGAGTGTCGCTGTACTCCTGTTCTAGACGAGCAATTTCTGCATCGTAAATGGCTTGATTATGTTGTTCCAGACCCTCAACCGTAGCATTTGCGGCTTCTTCGTAGGTGTGGTAAAGTTTATCAAATGGAATTGTGTTTAAGTTTTTATTGATTATCATAATAAGTAGCTAAAAAGCTGAAAAAAGACCCTAATCTTACTCTAGCTAGGGTCGAATTGCTAGAGCGTGTTGGTGTCCAAGAGTGGGGCGATTGCTTTAGTTATTGAGTTTTGGTTATTTTAAGCAAATAAAAAGTATTACAAAAAATAATAATAAACAAAAATAAAACAATGACCCTCAATTGAACACTTGTTACAAGTTAGTAGGTTTTGCTAATAAAACAATCCTGTGAGGTCTGTGCGTCGGCGTTTGGTAGGAAGAATCCAACCAATCTTCTATGCAGACCCAGGTTTTATTCAAAACCTAAATTAATCCTTTTAAGAGAATTTATACATATATTGTAACACATTTTTTTAGCGAATTCAAGCCAATTTTTTGCGAGGAGATTTTTCGTGATTTTTCGAGTTTCTGGTTTCGATTTTTGCGGATGGTGGTGGGGTTTTATGGTTTGTAAACTGCCTTGATTTTAG
>CAZDRR010000133.1:0-1436 GCA_964507955.1 uncultured Candidatus Saccharibacteria bacterium
TTAACGCGAACATAAAGTCAGCTGTGGCAGGTAGGCCAAATGATTCTGATGTGTCCTCCAAACCAATATCAGTGCTACTATAGCCCGAACGAGTGGTCTGGGTGGCAGTAACAATTGGTACAACGAACTCAACAGCCAGCCCACGCAACTCTTCAGCAATCGATTTAATCAACGTATATGAGTTGACGTTAGAGCCGTACTTAAGGCGTGAAGAGGTACAAATGTTCAAATAGTCAATGTAAATAATATCAGGTTCAAACGATCTCTTCAATCTCAACTCATTCAATAAATGTCTGAAATGATTGGAACCAGCAGAGGCGGTAGGGTACTCTTTGATAATGAGTTTACCTGTTGTCTTTTCTTTAACACGGGTAACCTTCTTCTCATAAGCTTCCTTAGGTAGAACGGTTAACTCATCTACCTGTACATTGAGTAAGTTCGCATCGATACGTTCGGCGATCTTCTCCTCCGACATCTCTAACGTAATGTAAAGTACATTATGTCCTGCGGATAGATTAGCAGCAGCACAATGGCACATAAACAAAGACTTACCCACACCAGTTCCGGCCAGAGCGACGTTAAGAGTCTTATTAGGTAATCCACCTTTTGTAATACGATTGAAGTACTCCAAGTCAAAAGGAATACGATGTTCTTTTTTATGGTAAAAATCATAGCGTGCGGCAAAGTCTTCTAAGAAGTCATGGCCAATGTTTGTATCGAATGAAACAGCAAGTGCATCAGATAGGATCTGTGGTATGTTACCCTTGCCATTCTTTTGATCACGTCCATCCAATATCTGAATAGAACTCATGATCGCGTTGTAGATGGCTCTATCTTGACAGAACTTCTCTGTCTGATCTAGTAGCCATTGTTGATCGGTATTGTCTTCACTAAAGCCATTAATACACGCAACAATCTCATCATACTCATCCTGATTGTAACCCGCTGTTGAGTCACTCTCCACCACCAATGCTGTCTTGGATGGTGTACTGTTGTACTTCTTAACGAATTCGTCGATAAGACCAAACACAGCCTTATCGACACGGGAGTTAAAATAATCAGGCTTGAGGAATGGTAAGGTCTTACGTAGAAAGTCTTCGTCGTGAATTAACCGAGCGAGAATTTGTCTTTCAATCATTAATCCCACAATCCTTGATAGTACTTACCAAACAATCTAAATCCATTTTTAATACGGTCTTCAACTACTTTCATACCTTCATAATCACACTTATAGGTATGATTAGGACCTTCGACCATTTGACTCAATCCTTCAACCTTACCGGTAATAGGATTTAAATGAGTTTCATCTAGTTTAACCCATTTGAAGTCTATCTCACCTGAACGATATGCCTCTTGCCAAGCATCGTTGAGGTGGTGTTCGAAGGCAAAGATCATTTCATCCATTACCCATTCCCAGCGCTTATGATGGTTATCGT
>CAZDRR010000134.1:0-1427 GCA_964507955.1 uncultured Candidatus Saccharibacteria bacterium
TTAGGATCTCCAGAAGAGTATGAAAAAGAAAATTTTAAAGTATTAAAGGGTACAAAGATTCCGCGAAATGATTTTATACGAAAGCTTGTACAACTTCATTATGAACGAACACTAGGGCAAGTATCATCAGGAGT
This sequence comes from uncultured Candidatus Saccharibacteria bacterium, assembly GCA_964507955.1. Classification (GTDB taxonomy): domain Bacteria; phylum Patescibacteriota; class Minisyncoccia; order Phycocordibacterales; family JAACPR01; genus JAULZV01. The sequence continues at coordinate 135 of CAZDRR010000134.1, forward strand.
ATTTAGGGCAACTGGAAATTATATTGATTTTGTTCCGACATCGGAAACCTTTACCGTTCGATTTATTTTTGAAGATGATACTGTAACATCAATTTTAATTATTGATTCTATTACTCGAAAAATTATTGAAGAGCGAGAGTACTTCTTTATTTTTCCTGCAAAGCACTTTATCACTTCAAAAGATGAAATTACACGGGCAGTTAAAAGTATTGAAAAAGAATTAGAAGTTCGACTTAAGCAACTTCTTGATGAAGGAAAGCTTCTTGAAGCTGAAAGACTTAAGCGCCGAACTCGATATGATCTCGCTTTGATCAAAGAAACTGGATATTGTAATGGTATTGAAAATTATTCGCGACATTTTAGTGGGAAAAAACCAGGAGAAGCACCAGATAGTTTGCTTGCATATTTTCCACATAAGGCAGACGGTACACCTGACTTTCTTACTGTAATTGATGAGTCACATATCACTGTCTCTCAAATTGGTGCAATGTATGCAGGAGACAAATCACGAAAGGATACACTTATAGAGCACGGATTTCGATTACCATCAGCACTCGATAACAGACCTCAAAAGTTTGATGAGTTCGAAAAATTTACAGGGCAAACATTGTATACCTCAGCAACACCAGGTAAGTACGAGAAGGAAGTGAGTGAAGTTGTTGCAGAGCAAATCATTCGACCAACTGGTCTTGTTGACCCAATACTTACAGTGAAGCCGATTACTTCTAATACTACATATCCAGGACAAGTAGAAGATTTTATTATTGAAGCACAAAAAACAATTGATGCAGGCGAGCGAGTGATCGCAACAACACTCACCAAGAAGATGTCTGAAGATTTGAGTTCATACCTTGAAGATAAAGGGTTCAAAACAAAATATCTCCATAGTGAAATTGATACACTCGAACGAATCGAAATTCTCACAAGTCTTCGAAAAGGTGAGTACGATATTCTTGTTGGAGTAAATCTTTTGCGAGAGGGAATTGATATGCCTGAGGTGAGTTTGATTGCAGTATTTGATGCAGATAAGGAAGGATTTCTTAGATCAGAAACTTCTCTCATTCAAACTATTGGACGAGCAGCTCGAAACGTAAATGGTCGCGTGATTTTGTATGCTGATGAAATAACCAAATCAATGAAGAGTGCAATTGATGAAACAAATCGTCGCCGAGAAGTACAACTTGAATACAATAAGCAACACAATATCACTCCTCAAACGATTAAAAGTAAAATTAAAGATATCACTGATCAGTTTAAAAAAGATCACGAGAAAGCAGTTGATAATTTACTCAA
>CAZDRR010000135.1:0-1425 GCA_964507955.1 uncultured Candidatus Saccharibacteria bacterium
AACTCCTATAAATGTGTTAATTTATAGTTCTAACGCTCACGGTATATTGTGTAACTTTAATGGTAGTGTATGAACTTAATCTTCACATCCATTTAGAACTTCTCTACTACAATGTTATTTATACATCAATCATACTTAATTGTCAAGAATAAATGTTGCTTTTGCACAAGAAATGGCCAAATCGGGAACAGAAATACAAATATTCTCAATGGATTCTCTTGTAATGTTTTGTTTCGTAATTATTACATTGGCATACTTATTTGCAATTGCTTCATGTTCTCGAAGTGGAATTGTTTTTTCTTGTTGGTATGCATCCTTTTTTATTTCAGGATGTCTAGTATGTGCTACGAAATGACCTAGTTCATGAAGAATGATCAACTTTTTAAATAATGAATTGTTATTGCAAATTGTTTTTTCATTAAGTGCAATTTTATTTTTTGCCGTGCGAGCAACAGCAAAAATGTGATCAGGTAGCGTTTCAAATCCTATTTGTGGATTTAGTTTTGTTTTGAATGTTTTATTCATTGCTGATTGGAACTTCACTTTTAATTGTGTCATTTCATCAATGCAACTTGCCTTAACATTAAAACTTGCTAGTAACAATATTATCATGAATGTTTTCATGATATAAAATATACAGTACAAAAGAATTTAGCTCAAATAGTTATATAACTTATTGATATTACATCACTTACACCAACTTGTCAAGAATAACATGCATATTGATTTAGAAATATGAGTCGTGTGCAAACAAGATATCATGTGCGATTTCAATTTTGTTATTGTAACCCAAGTATGTCATAAAAGACATGATGTTATCAATATTGTATCCAAATCTTTTACAATGGTCCATGTTTTCGACAGATATCAACGGTCGGCATTTTTTAATTGTTTCAATTGCACCCTCTAATGCAAATAATTCATACCCTTCAACATCTAAATTAATAACAGATACGTCAGGAATGCACAATTGATCAATTTTTATTGATGGTATAGTTCCATCATTTGATGAATTGCACTCCCATGTCCCCGAGTGATTTTCACACTGGTTTATCATTTTAATACATTCATTTTTATTGCTCAACGCCATTCTGTAGTGCATGATTTTTTCGTTTGAACCACAGTTTTTGACTAATGCCTCATAATTCAGTTTCTCTGGTTCAAATGTGTACACCATTTCAAATGATTTACTAAATTCCAATGCATACATTCCTATATTGCCTCCGGCATGTATGACTGATTTTTTAGGTATTAATAATTCATCACATTTTGTTGCAATAAAATCAACAGTCCATAACTCAAGTTTGCTGTATTCAAATGCATCATCATTTGGTGCCCATAAGTTTTCTTTGAGTACTAATTTAGACACGTTACTTACACCAACTTGATTTCTTTCCACCGTCGTATGGTCTAGCATATCCCTTT
>CAZDRR010000136.1:0-1413 GCA_964507955.1 uncultured Candidatus Saccharibacteria bacterium
CGATCTTCGCCCTTGCCTCGGCGTTATCCCCGGCGGCTGAAAGTTCTTTTTGCTTTCTCTTCTCGAGTATTCCTGTCAGTCCGTCGTTAATCTGCGAGGCTATGTTTAAATAATCATTAGCACTTTCAGAAAAGACCTTGAATTTTTCAGCAGCAACTTCCCTGTCAAGTTCTTTCTGGAACTCGGCATTAGCCTTATCTGCTTCTTGTGTTTTCTGTATCTCGCCAAGTTTAATGTCAACGAGTTGATTAGATACGTCTTTCGCTCCTTGTACTTTTATATCTTCAATTAACTTTATGTTTGAGTTTTCTTTCTTTAATGCCTCGAACTCGGCGTTAGCCCTGGTCCTTAATCTTAAATTCCTTTCCGAATCAATTGATATTAACTTTGCCTTTAATTGTGCTTCACGCTCGAGAAACTCGATATTCTTTGGTACGTATTTAAGTATTTCCTGAACCGCGTCAAGCTCTTCTTGAACGTCTTTCTTTTTATACGCGACTAACTCGTTTTCTTTCTTGATCGCTTTTTGCAGGTATTCCGATTGCTCTGCCTGTGATCTCATGGCATTAGTCGACTCGTACCTGAGTATTGTTATCTCGGATTCGAGTTCGGCGATTTTAACGAGGTCTTCCCTGTCTCCCATCCTTATCTTGTTGAGTTTCTCCCACGCTGGCAGTGATTCTATAGCCTTGCCTAACGTTTCTTTTCCCATCTTGATAGGATTGAATATGCTCTTTATATTGGTAGCGAAACTCTCCCAGAATGTCTTGCTGAAACCAGCCCTCAAATTTAGTTCGGCGGCTCCGATCTCCGTCTCGGCAAAGGATGTTTTTAGCTTGTTAAACACGTTACTAACAAAGGAAGCGGCTCCGCCCATGCCGAGCAAATTCTTGCCGAGATCAAGCAGTTTGCCACCCAATCCGTCAATAGCGCTTTTATAATTACCGACATTTCTCTGGTTGTTGCCTATGCTTTTATCAAGATCCTTGAGTTTTTTATCGAGTTGATTTATTTGCGGTATTAACGATCTCTGTATCCCCTCGTCAGCGGTGGCCTTGAACTGGTTGCGGAGTTCTTTTAGTTTATTGTTCAGATCGTTGTAACTTCCTACCTCGGGGACTTTCTTCAAGTCTTTATTGAGCGTGTCAACGGCTTTATTCAGGCTATTATATTGTTTGGTGATGTCGGTTATGTCCTTCATCCTCTCCTTCATGGCAGTTCTGCCTTCTTTCGTGGTTATGTCAATCTGCTCGGTCTCTTTTTTAACCTGGGCGGCAGCAGCGGCAAGATCACCCTTCATCACGTTGGATAACTTGAGCAAATCACTGATAAGGCCCTTTAATTCCTCCCTCAGTCCTTCAATGTCAATTATGTCTTCCTTTCGGATTGGATTTTCTGCCACTGTCGTTATAA
>CAZDRR010000137.1:0-1400 GCA_964507955.1 uncultured Candidatus Saccharibacteria bacterium
TAACTATTAACGCTTCAGGTGTTCCTACATTCTCATACCTGTCTGGCGGTACGTTCTAAATATTATGAAAGGACTATATTATGGACACAAAATTTTTATCTTACTTTAACGAAGTAGCACAAGAAAACTTTGTTGCGATTGCTAAACAAAACCTGGTATTTCAGGCTCAAATCAAGTATCTTGAGGAAGAAGTCCAAAAAATACCAGGTATGTTAGAAACAATTTCTGGATTGGAAGAAACCAAAAAAGAAGTTGCCCACTACATTGAAGAAATTACTGACTTGAAGAATCAGTTGAGCAATAAGGATACTATCATTAGAAATAATAGTAATTCTGATGCCGACAAACACCGAATTCAAACTGCCTTGAATACTCAGGCACAAGAAATTCAAAAATTGGGAACACGGATTGCCGAGATGGAACAGCAATCCAAAGAACAAAAAGAATATATTGCACAGTTGGAAGATATGTTACCAAATTCTAAAAAGAAAAAATTAGGTATTGCAATTGAAGTGCCAACACCAGTAGTAACAGAAGAAGTTGTTAAGGAAGAAGTAGAAGAAACCACTAAGATTGATGATGTTAAGTTGAAAGTCCAATCTAGCGGCGGTTCCTTCTAACGATGGCAAATACAACCATTGCTCTGCGTTCAAGTGGAACGGCAGCTGCAACTCCTTCATTAGGTGTCTTAGCCAACGGCGAGTTGTCAATCAACTATGCCGATGGTATCATTTATTATAAGACAGCATCGAACACACTTGGTTCGATTAGGACAACTCAGCCTGCCGGTTTAACCACAGAGATTCAGTTCAATGATGCAGGTTCGTTTGGTTCAAACTCTGCACTTACATACAATAAAACCACCTCAACAATCAACGTAACCAATATGTTGGTTTCATCGACCCTAACCACAGGGTCTGGTGTTGGTGGTAATATTAATGGCGCAAACAACATTTACGCCAACGTCTTTACTGCAAACGCAACGACAGTATCCACCTCAAACGCAACTGGTGCTATCATTTCTAATGGTGGTATTGGTGTTAAAGGTAACGTATATGCAACCAACGCTTATTTGTTAGGTGACATTTATGTTGGTACAAATGATGGTGTTGTTCTAGGTGGTGCAACCAATCCAATTATTGGTGCAATTGGTAATACTGATAACTACATTCAAACTTATCAGATTAACTATTCAAATACTGCCAACGCATCTTCAGACTTTGTTGCATATCCAAACAATGGCCAAGATGCCAACGGTTGGGTTGATTTGGGTATCACAAGTAATGCCTATGCTTGTACCTCTTTCTCCGTAACTGGCCGAAATGAAGGTTATCTGTTTATGTCAGCACCTGGTGGTTCAGGCACATCAGGTAACTTGGTTATTGCCACAGATTCCACAG
>CAZDRR010000138.1:0-1390 GCA_964507955.1 uncultured Candidatus Saccharibacteria bacterium
CGGTCAGTCCAGGGTCTGGAATCTCGCTATCTAGCATTGAGAGGCTTTGCGGTGCTGTTCGCTTATGATCTTAGGGGATACGCGATTCCAGTTTATTTTATGATGCAATCTATAATGTTTTCCGCTTCTTCCGTCAATCGTTCCGACTTTTACGGCGGATGGGCAGTACATAACAGAATAGAACGTCTTAATATACGTTCCGTTATCGAGATATATATCAGTCATCCCTCCGTTATTGCTTTGAGTTTGCACCTGATTTAGTTTTGCTTGCATTATAGTAAAAAACAAATGCCCGACTCTTCCTAGCGTTGTGTATGTATTTACATCCTCATTTATTTTACCGAAAAACTCAAACTTCCTATAAACAGAGCAAATAAAGCTATTCATAGCTTTTCGGCGCATAGAAGGAAAAGCATTTCCACCAGGGGTCCCGTTATATGCGTATCCACCTATATGATCGCCTCCCTGAGATAACGCAATCGATGTGGAGTTTGTAGAAATATAAAACTCAAGCATTGCGTCTAATACTAAATCAATGCTATTCGTTATATTAATATTGCAATATTTATGGTTGCTGTCGTGCTTTATTGCGAAAGACGTATAATCGTCGTCTAGTTGAATGAAGTATTTAACTCCAACCTTTTTCGCCAAATCCCAGCACGCATTGCGCGCGTAAATGATGGCGCGGCGATCCTGAAAATTATCTCCCTCGTCGATCCTTTCTGCGACTTCCTTTTTGCAGAATTGCAAAACCAAGTCGCCATACCGCTTTCGGTACTCTTCCGCTGTCTTATCTTCGTCGTCGATGACGATATACACCTTTCCTGTGTATCCTGCTTTTAGCAGCGTGTCGTATGTATGAACCTTATCAGGTCTTCCATGCGTGAGGATGAACGCGCAAAAATCATCCCGCATCGTTCCACCCCTCGATATCTGCAATCTTTCCGAGCTTCTCTGTCATGTGGACAAACCCGAGCTCGATTGCGCGCTTAAAGTCGATGATGATAAGCGCCGAATCTTCCATGAGCGTCTGTAACCGCTGGTCCGCATGCGCGTAGAACTCGGCAATCCTTGCAAAGTGAAATACAGTGTGTCTTTGAGCTGCTGCCTTGAGGAATGCTGCGACGTCTTCCGGAAAATCCTCGCGCTCGATAGCTGCGAGTAGCTCGCGAGTCTTGCTTTCGTCGTATAGGTCCTCTGGATCTGGCCTATCGCCCTTCGGCTCATAGATCGGAGATACTATCTTTTTCGTGTATGTATCGTCCGCCTCTTCGTCGTCGGCACCATCCCCTCCTTCCCCAGAGAATTCTCCGTCAAGCAGCCCGGTAAGCTCGTTCTCGTCGAATCCGAGCAAACCGAGATCGTATCCATCGACCTCCAAGGCGGATAG
>CAZDRR010000139.1:0-1375 GCA_964507955.1 uncultured Candidatus Saccharibacteria bacterium
GGCGCAGTGTGAATAGTTTTCAACTTTCGGAGAATCGAATGAAGATTGAAGCGCTACATGACATCAAGTCCGATGGTCTCGTACTGGCCGTGGGCGATGTCGTTACCGTTACCGATGATATCGGCGTGAAGTTCTGCCATTATGGATGGGCGAAAGACGTTGCTGGCGTCGTCCCTACGAATGAGCCCATTATCTTGAACGCTAACCTCGTGGTCGCTCCTGCTATCCACGGTCACAGCACGGAGAACGTCAATGGGTAAGTGGGCCAACGATAATGTCATGGATGCGGCGCTTGCTTATGTGGACGACTGCGACAGGCTTTTCGTGTGTTCCAGCACGAACGCGCCTGCGAATTATACCGAAGCATCTTCGACATATTGCCTCGCCACGGCGACACTAACCCCTGGCGCGGGCAACGGGTCATTTACTCTCGGGAACGGAGACGCTTCTGGGCGGAAACTATCCGTTGCGCAGCAGTCGAACAAGAGCATTACTGCGAGCGGAACTGCCAAACACATTGCGCTAGGTATCTCTGGATCGTCGACGCTCGTAGAAGTGACGACATGTACCGATCAGCCTCTTACGTCAGGAGGCACCGTCACTATCCCTACATGGGACATTGAGATCGCGGACCCGAGCTAATCTAATGGCTATCGAGGTAACACAGTGGCCGCACAAGGTCGAAACCCCGTTCGATCCGAACGAGGTTAAGGACTATAAAATCGATTGGTCCGATGTGCTAGCGGATGGCGAGTCGGTTGCCGATAGTTCTTGGACGGCGGTAGGAGCGAACATCGAAAGTCAGTCGTTTACCTCAACATCGGCCACTGTGTTTATCTCGTATTCGGAAGGCACGACGATCACGATCACGAATCACATCGTTACGGATAACACGCCCGCGGCGAGAGAGTATGACAGGACGCTCATCATCAAAGTGAAGTCGCAATAATGACCGATAAAGCGCCTTTCTATGCCGCCGAAACAGGGACGTATTCGACCGCGTCTCCGAATCCGCACGTCAATCTGAGTGGTACAGCGGCCGATTTCGGGACGTATCCACGTCGGACGTTCGCACAAGCGGCGGGGGATACCTCGGTAGATTTCGACTCTGGACATACATGCACGGTCACGGTCTGGAAAGACGCTAGCAATTGGGCGCGCTACTCCGGTGCCGTGTGGACCGATGCGAGTCCGGACACCATCGATCTTTCCGCTGCAACGCTGGAGTCGTCTCTAGGAACGCTCGCTAATAATGACGCCGTCATCGTCGCTGCTGGCGACTTACTGCAAACGCTGACGCCGACGGAATACGTCATTGGCAATTCTGGATCGAGCAAGACTATCGATCCGAAGAATGGGCGCTTCCAAAAGATGA
>CAZDRR010000140.1:0-1367 GCA_964507955.1 uncultured Candidatus Saccharibacteria bacterium
TGCATTTCAACAAGGAACCGTTCATAAAGTGCAGCGGGTGCTGCAATCTCTTGAACAAATTCATTGTCCGAATGTTGCCACCACTTCGGACCAAGCTCTTGAGCGAGCCATTTTCTCAAAAGGCTGATGCCGTTGCTACGACATACATCCCGAAGAGCGACGACACGATCGCCTGGCCGCATCTGGTTGCCGAGAATCATCTTGCTTGGGTGGTAAGCACCGATCATGAATCCTCCCCAGAGACAGTTGAGAGTTGCCTCTGGATTTTCGGAAGTAACGCAACCAGGAAGCTCGGCCGTTTCACCACCAAGCAACACATAGTGCTGTTCCCGAGAACTTTTGGCCAAACCATCCATGAGAGATGTCGCCGCAGTGTATGTCGTATCATCCTTGATAGTCTTCCCGAGAGAAGCAAGATCAAGAATGCTGAGAAACACGAGAGGAATTCCACCATAACGAGTCATATCACCCCCGCACATGGCAAGCAGATTATCTGCAGTAGTATGGTGTCGTCCCGCAGCATCAATCACAACATGTTTGGTGCCGACTCCGTCGGCACCAGCAGTCATAATGCTTCCGCTGGGAAGATTCACAAGTTGAAAACCTCGCGGTCCACGAAAGTGCCCTGAAGTGAGATCAGTGACCTCCACAAAGTGAGAATTGCGCCAACTACGGTGACATAACCCTCCACAATAGGAGCTGAAAGCGTCGCCAAGTGATACATTTACACCGGCGGAAGCATAAGGATCTGGTTTCATCGGTTTTATTTTTCCCTTCTATTTTTGTTTAATTCAATGAGATTGTTGAGGACCGGTTTGTCCGTACCCAATATTACACATATATATGTAGATAGCAATTATTCAACAGAACGCTTTATAAGTTTCACTAATTCAGGAAATACAGGTACTCCAAAGTGTCCGTTTTTATTTTTGTATATATAAAAAATAGATTTGTTTAATTTTTTCTGAAATTTATATGCGTGTGCAACAGGAACAATAGAATCATCTTCAGAAAACATAAGATATGTATGTTTAGAATTTTTTTCAATTAAAGAAAGATCTGATTTGAGAACAAATCCACCACACAGTTCTTCATCACTTAACGTATTATCAAATGGTGCACCAATAAGAAATGTTGCTTTTGGTTTTTTATTTAATTTATTTTCTGAAAGATACTTTGCAAGAAAAATTCCTCCAAGAGAAAACCCTATCAATATATAATTTTCATCTAACAGCTTTAGATATTTTTCAAAAAATATTTTCCAATCTTTGTATCTTGCATTTTCTTTAAGTGGCATCTTAGGACGAATAATTTCAAAATTTTTACCAAGTTGAATATCAAGATATTCATCCTGCCATTTCTTTCTA
>CAZDRR010000141.1:0-1366 GCA_964507955.1 uncultured Candidatus Saccharibacteria bacterium
TGGAAGTGGATGGCTGCCGGTGGTATTGTTATCATCGCATGGTTGCTTTCAAACATAAAAGTTGATACAATATCAAAAATGTTTCACTAATTAATTATTATTTGTCTTTGATTTTGTTATGTCCATCTTTATTGATAGAACCTTTCTGCTGAGGGTATCAGCCAAACTACCCAAATTCACACAGAAAAAAACGGATCTCTATAACTTCCGTTGCCCTATCTGCGGTGATTCATCCAAGAACAAAGCCAAAGCCCGTGGTTACGTGTATGCGAAGAAAGGTAATTATTTCTTCATGTGTCATAACTGTGGCGCATCCATGAATTTCTACAACTTCTTAGACAAAGTGGATTCCAATCTACTCAAAGAATATGCACTCGAAAGATACAAGAACGGAGATAATTCTAAAAAGACAGTATCCAATACTGAAATTGGGGTCTTTAAAACAAGTGCTCCTGTTTTTAAGAAAAAACTCTCCTTACCGTCCGTTCAGTCGTTACCAGAAGAACATTATGCGAAGGTATACGTACAAGGGCGGAAAATACCAAAATCTCAATTGGAGTCTTTATATTTTGCCGAAGATTTTAAAGACTTTGTTGAAAACGGACTCAAGGTTGAAAAGGATGGATTAAAAGAGAATGATCCTCGGTTGGTCATTCCTTTTTATGATGAAGAAAAAAATCTGGTAGCAGTTCAAGGTAGAGCTTTGGGTGACTCCAAACTCAGATACATAACAGTAAAGATGAATGAAGATGGCATCAAACTCTTTGGTCTAGACAAGGTCAACAAAGAGGAAGATGTTTTTGTCACAGAGGGTCCGATTGATTCGATGTTCTTGGAGAATGCTGTAGCTACTGCTGATGCAACACTAACAAATGCATCTAAGTATATTGACAAATCCAAATTGATTTTGGTGTATGACAATGAACCTAGAAACAAGGATATCTGTCGTCACATGGAAAAAGCCATCGAAGAACACTATCGTATTGTTGTGTGGCCGGAAATGATTGAAGAAAAAGATGTGAATGAAATGGTACAAAATGGATTTACTCCGGAAGAAGTACAAGACATTATAAGTAGTAATACATTTCAAAATTTGAGAGCGAAAATAGAATTTATTAATTGGAAAAAGGTATAATATGAATGTTAGATTGATTAATTATTCCCAAGACCCAGAAGGTCGCAACCTCTTGGAACAGATTGCTTACTGTGCAAGAGTATCAAATCCTGGCAACCAGGACAATGTGGAAACAGCCGAGAAATTGGTTCGTTATCTTATCAAGCACAAACATTGGTCACCGTTGGAAATGGTTTCCGTGTGTTTGGAAATCGAAACTACACGTGACATTGCTAGACAAATTCTCCGTCA
>CAZDRR010000142.1:0-1364 GCA_964507955.1 uncultured Candidatus Saccharibacteria bacterium
GTTTTTGAAGTAGCACAAAAAGCTAATAGAAGACAAATTGCAGAAGCAATTAAAATTAAATTTGGTGTTGCTCCAGTAAAGATAAATACTGTAATAACTAAACCAAAGAAAGTAATACGAAGTGGACGATGGGCAGCTAAACCACAATTTAAAAAGGCTTACGTGTATCTTAACCCATCAGATACTATTGAATTCGTATAATTATTAGGTTGTATAGCCATCGTATCCCACGATTTGGCTGCTAACTAAAACATCATGTCAATTAAAAAAATTAAACCAAATACACCAGGACAAAGAGGAATGACGGTAATTTCATATAAAAGTTACCTCACAAAAAACAAACCTCTTAAGTCTCTTACTCTTGGAAAAAACCAAACAGGAGGACGAAACAATACTGGACGTGTAACTGCTCCACACCGAGGAGGGGGACACAAACGAAATTACCGACTTATCGATTTTAAATATAATAAAATTGATATTCCTGCACGACTTGAAACTATTGAATATGATCCAAACAGATCAGGATTCGTAGGAATTGCAGTATATGCTGATGGAGAACGAAGATACATCCTTGTCCCACGAGCAATGCAAGTAGGGCAAACATTTATTGTTTCTGAGACTGCAAAAGTTGAAATGGGGAACAGACTCCCACTTTCAAAAATTCCAGTTGGAACATTTGTATTCAATATTGAATTAAAACCATTTAAAGGTGCTGCACTCGTGCGTTCTGCTGGTAATTACGCAGAGGTTGTAGCTCAAGACCCAGATGCTGGAGTAACTCAAATTAAACTCCCATCAGGAGAAATCCGAAAAGTATATAGTACTTGTTGGGCAACAGTTGGAGAAGTATCAAATGATATGTATCGACTTGTTAATCTTGGTAAGGCTGGACGAAGTCGATACCGAGGTATTAGACCAAAAGTACGAGGTACAGCTATGAACCCAGTAGACCACCCACACGGAGGAGGAGAACAAAAACAAGGAGTTGGACTTAGACGAGGTCCTAAGACAAGATACGGTAAACAAGCGTATGGAGTTAAAACTCGAACACCTAAGAAGTATTCAAATAGCATGATTGTCACACGACGAAAAACTAAGAGAAATACTCCTAGATAGTATAAATAAACAAAAAGCGCGCCCGAAGGGCGCGCTTTTTGTTTATAACTTCTTATTCTTTTTGCTTTTAAGAGACTATAATAAAAGGGAACAAACTTGTTTTGTTTTATTAGGTTAAAAATGATTATGAATTTTAAAAAGATATTTACTTTAAGTGTTCTTCTTTTTGTGTGTGCTCTTTTTGTACAAGTTGCACATGCTGAAGTTGCAACATCAACAAAAGGACAAAAGATAGAGGTTTTAAGTCC
>CAZDRR010000143.1:0-1358 GCA_964507955.1 uncultured Candidatus Saccharibacteria bacterium
GCTTCGACAGCAATGCCAAAATCTTAATAGACGGCAAAGTTGCTCGGGAAGTGTTTACAGGTTGCTTTTGTTATGATAAATTAGAGGATGCGTTGGCTGATGCTAGAGTGATAGCACGGAACCATGCCGAAACTGATGATGGTATTCGGATAGTTTCCCACGCAAAGGATAAAACATTTAAAGAATTGATTAAACATGGCAAGAATAACTGATGCAAATTTGATGTTCTCTGGCGGCGAACCAAAATTCAATGCCGAGCTCTCAAAGGTTGATATGATGCAAGCCCTTAATTGGTACTCGCAAAATAAGACCTCCAAAGATGCGGAGAAGTGGGCCCAAGACTACTTTAAAAAGAAGTTGAAGGTTGATGTGGGTGACGCATTAAAACACGCCAATGACACTTTTGGATATCTCTGCCGTATTGTATCAAACGGTGGGCAACTGAATGAGAAAAACAATACTTGGTTTCAAAATGAAATTAAGGCTTTAATTGAAAAGTCCAAGAAACCAAAAAAGAAAGTTGTTGTTAAGGAAGAAAACGCTGTACCTGTTGTAACCATTCAAGACCGAATCCGTGAAAAGGCTCACGAATGTATCGGTGAATTGGAAGGTCAATTGGACGATTATATTATTTCTCAATTCAAATCGGATGCGAATCCTTATGCTGTGTTGCATACCATGAATGTTAAGAGTGTTCATGTACGCCATATTTTGGATTATGCTAAGAAACGCCGTAATGAATTTGATGAAGTGATGAATACAACCGACAAAGAGTTAAAAGAAGGTTATTCCAACTTTACCAAACCTCAGATGAAAAAGATTGTTGCGTGGTGTGACCAAATCATTTTGGATTGCCAAAAGATTTCTGGTGAATCTGTTAAGAATCGCAAACCACGTAAACGTAAAGAAAAGTCGCCTGAACAATTGGTTGCCAAGTTGAAAGTTTTGGATAAGTACGATGACCTGAATTTGGTCGGTGTTGATACTAAACAAATTATTGGAGCTTTGCAAGTATGGGTTTACAACGTCAAGCAACGCAAGCTAGGTTGTTATCAAGCCGAAGATGCTGGTGGTTTGTCAGTCAAAGGAACAACGATAACCAATTACAGCGAAACGAAGTCAATCCAAAAAAGATTGAGAAAACCAGAAGTAACTGTTCCTGAAGTATTAAAAGGTGGCAAGATTGCCTTGAGAAACCTGTTGGGTGGTATTAAAACTGTTGAATCGGCCTTGACAGGCAGATTAAATGCTGATACAATCCTTGTTAGAATTTTAAAGTGAGTATAAAATGAAAATTTCAGTATGTAGTGACCTGCACCTTGAGTTTGGCACGATTGAATTGTTCAATGATGATGGTG
>CAZDRR010000144.1:0-1353 GCA_964507955.1 uncultured Candidatus Saccharibacteria bacterium
ACGGTACTAGGCAATTGGCCGTTCCACTTTTCAATCCATTGCAACTGAACATAGTTTTGACCACCGTTACTCTGAATCGCCTGTGCTTGAATGGAGATAGCTTTCGCTTCACCTTCTGCCTGTGCAATACGTGATGCAGCCTCAACTTTAATACGTTCTAGGTCTTGTTCAGCCTTTTGCTTTTGTTGTGTCGCAATTACTTTTGCTTCAACTGCCTTTTGGTAATCGGCATTAAATGCAAAGTTGACCAATGAGATAGAATCAATTGAGATATCAAACTGAGCCACTTTACTCTTTACACGTTGGAGAATTTCTTCACTTACAACATCACGCTTTGTAATCAATTCTTCACTTGTATAATGACCAGTTACGGACTTGAACGCCTCATTCAATGATGGGCCAAGAACTTTATCGACCACGTTTACACCAAAGTCTTTATAGATGGATGCCACCTTATCAGGACTCAATCGGTAGTTAGCCGTAATATCGGTGTGAACTTGTTGCAGGTCTTTTGTACCAGCAGAAGCACCCTCATAAGTCGCACGTTGCAACTGGACGTTTACGTTATGAATCTTTGAAATTGGATTCACAAAATGAACACCGTTTGGTAGTGCAACAGGATTCACCTCACCCATTGTAACTTGAACACCCATAGAACCTGGCGGCACAATGGTGAATGTATTCAGAATGAAAACAATCAGTACAAGCGCACCGCCTGCAAGAGCACCATATACGTATTTCTCAAAGAGAAACTTACTTGCGATAACCAAGGCAACTGCAAGAATCAATGACAAGAAAATAAAAAACATAATAAACCTTTAAATTAATCCCACAAAGTTCGGAAGTATTTTCCAAACAACTTCAATCCAGCATCAATTCGGTCATTGACCTTTTTGATACCTTCGTAATCACAAACATACGTATGATTAGGCCCTTGAGCCATCTGCATATATTTGTGTTCACCCTTTGGCACTTCATTACCTTCTACGTCAACAGGAATCCAAATATGGTCGATTTCACCAGAACGGTAAGCATCTTCCCATGAATCGTCAACAAGGTGCTCAAATGCAAAAATCATTTCATCAAGGACATACTCATAACGCTTTTCAGCATTTCCATCCCATTCATATTCTTTTTCAGGTGGTGCATGGGTTGAGCGCAGTTCTTCTGGAACATCCTCATCGTCAATCAATCCGTAACCTTGTTTGGTTGCTTTGAGTTGTTTCAACATTGGAAGAATGATTGGTGACAGAGTGTGGTCCATTGACCAAGTGTCCCAATAATCAATCTTCACATAGTTAATTTCTGGATGAACAAAGTCCAAAAACTTACGAATGGCAACCATAACTGGTT
>CAZDRR010000145.1:0-1321 GCA_964507955.1 uncultured Candidatus Saccharibacteria bacterium
GACTGCACACATACATAGATTATGACAAAATGTTTGAGAAGGTTTTCACTGATGCCCTACAGATTGTAATTGAACCAATCGGTTGGAAGACAGCAGAAGAAACTTCACTGGAGGATTTCTTTGGATAATATCCGAATCATTAAAACTGGAATTGATGTTTCACAAATACTGGAACAACTAAAACAATATCCAGAAGACTGGGGTGCTACTCGTAAGATGCAAGGTACAGCCAATGTCATCAGCGAGTATGGTTTCCCAGAAGTAGAAGCAGGTGTATTGCAACTTATTATGGGTGGAGTTAATTCACCTGATGAGTATGTTGGCGATAGTGAGGTTTGCATTCCAACACCTGCGTTCTTCCATCACACGGCAATTATAAATCTATTAAAGCAATACATTAAATCAATCAGTCGTTGTGGCTTCTTATCTTTACCAGTGGGTGGAGAAGTGGGCATACATATTGATGTGGGTAATTATTATCTCACCAGAGACAGGTATCATTTATCAATTCAAGGCACATATGATTACACTGTTGGAGATGAGACTGTAAGAGTAGAACCAGGAACTCTCCTATGGTTCAATAACAAACTACCCCATGGAACTAAGAATGTTGGGGATGAAGTCCGTATTACATTCGTGTTCGATGTAAAGCACGATCCAAGCAATCCATAGTTGCCTTGCAATAAGAAATGGGGTATAATATGAAAGTTGATTTAGAGTTTTTAGTTAAGTCTGTTGAAGCACGAAACGAAGTTGCAAAATGGTTAAAGAATCGTCCTTATACTGGACTAGATGTGACCGATGTTGCGATGCTCGTTGATGGTTATGACTACCTTGGAAAGATTCTTGCAGAGATAACAGGACAAGACATTCCAGTTTACCAACAAGAACAGATTAACAAACCTACCGTACAAGTAACATACACTGAGGAGTAAATATGAAAGTATTAAAATTTTACGCAGACTGGTGTGGTCCATGCAAAGCATTGGGAACTACCATTGAAAAGTATTACACTGGCGATGTTCCAGTGGAGAATGTAGATATTGATAAAGACCAAGCAACTGCTATTAAGTTTGGTGTGCGTAGTGTTCCAACATGCGTTGTTGTGGACGAGAACGGTGCAGAGTTGCGTCGTAAAACTGGCGTGATGATGATTGATGAATTTGAAAAATTTGTGAAAGGCGAGTAATGAGCGTACTAGAAAAACTCCGCAAGAATTCTACAATTAAGGATACTGCTATCCTTCAACATTCCAAGTTCTTCACTAAGAAGGACATGGTTCCAACTACAATTCCAGTCATCAATGTGGCATTATCTGGTC
>CAZDRR010000146.1:0-1313 GCA_964507955.1 uncultured Candidatus Saccharibacteria bacterium
CTCAGCAGAAGAACAATAAAATAAAATCTCTTTCTTAAAACTATCTAAACCGTATAAGTTAATGGCGTTTTTAAGAAACTTTCCAGAACCCATGTATCCGTCTTCAAGATTACTTGTTTTATGACTTCCTATATAAAATCTTCCTGTGATTTTATTTGTGATCCTATATATTAAATAATACAAGTTTACCTACCAAGTTACGGGTCTACTGAGAGATATTTGGCGCCCCTGATGGGATTCAAACCCACATCGGCTCGCTAGACAGGCGAGTATTCTTCTCAGAGAATGTCAGAGGCATTTTAAAAAAGAACAGATGGTTGGACTCGAACCAACGGCATCCCACTTTCCGCAGCTATTAAGGTCCTTTACCTATAAGTTCCTTTTAAATGAGCGGTGGGCGTGCTCTGCCGACTGAGCTACATCTGTATTGTCTATTTAGTTTAGTTGAACTTTAGTCCTTTGTCAACTACTTTTTACTTTGAACAATCTAACTTAGAACACAACCAAGCCTTAACCACAACCCACTTGGCAGCGGCGTATGCTTTAGCTTTTTCTAGGTTTTCTTCACTGAAGACTTCTTTAATCTTGTTAAGCATTTTACTGTTTACTCCTCTTGCGACATGTAAATAGTTTAGTAGGAACTAAACGGTATGTCAACCTCTACAAATGTTTTAATATGTTTCAAATCATCTTTTCCAGATTGTACAATAGCTTTACTCGTGAAACCGCGCAACCCATCTGGATTATCTCGAGTTAAAACTAGCCCCGGTACTCCCCAGATATTTAGTAACTGTTCCGTGTATATGATTGTTGGTTCAATGGCAATCCAGGGAATCTGATATTGTTCCCCTAATACTCTAGCCCAAAAACCATAATCTCCTTTACCTACTAGTAAAACAGGTTGTCGGTCTTTCTTTGCTTGATCCACAAGTGAGAAAAACGTATAGATACCAGAATCAGAACATGTGATAACCTCATGTCCCATTTCTTCGAATAGTGTATTTAGTTCATCTGTACCGCAAATAATAACGTTCATACTCTCTACTTCTCAGTATAAAGATTCAACAAGTTTTCAACGAATCCAGCCTGCAATGGCTTACTGTAATATTTATACCACAGCGGTTTCATCAAAATCTTATCCGCCAACCGTTTTACAATAATGGTAACATCTTTCTGAGTCGGCTGCCAAGGAACTGATTTTTCTCTATGTTCATCAGATAGATGAAACTCTAGAGATAAATCTGGATTAAATCCCCTCTTCAACATCTCATTCGTAAGATGACCAAATCTGGTGTGTAAATACTCTCCCTTAT
>CAZDRR010000147.1:0-1312 GCA_964507955.1 uncultured Candidatus Saccharibacteria bacterium
TGTGTAGATGATGTCTGTGTTACAAAGGAACAATTTAAGCAAATACTTATAAATGGGGGTGGAAATAAACAGAATACAGATGTATCGAGTCAGGGTAATACTTCTACTACAAATCAAGAAGAAAATACTTCAGATGATAATTCTGAAAATAGTACATCAACTACAGAAATATCAACTGAGACAAGTTCAAATAGTGTTGAAAATGAAGGAGGTACTGACACTTCTCAGGGTGTGATTGAGAATATTCCTGAAGTCTTAGATAGTATAGATTTACCTTCAGAACCTGTTGTTGAGTCAGCTTCTACGGTAGATTCTTCAGGTTCATCTAACTCCGATACTCAGGAATCTGCCCCTAGTTTGTAAAAGTGACTTGCAAAATCTTAACTTTTATATTAAAGTACGACCTACATACATTTATTAAATATGCCAACAGTAAATCAATTAGTTAAACGAAACCGAAATAAGACACGTCGAAAGTCAAAGGCGATTGCTCTTACTCGTGGATTCAATACTCTTAAAAACCGACCATCATTATATAATTCGCCATTTAAAAGAGGAGTTTGTACAAAAGTAACAACAAAAACCCCCCGAAAACCTAACTCAGCTATTAGAAAAATTGCCCGAGTAAGACTTACAAATGGACAAGAAGTAACAGCCTATATTCCAGGAATGGGACATAACCTACAAGAACACTCAGTGGTTCTACTTAGAGGGGGGCGAGTAAAGGATGTTAATATTAGATATACAATTGTACGAGGAGTTTTGGACGCAGAAGGTGTTCAAAAGCGAATGAAAGGTCGATCACGATATGGAGCTAAGAGGCCTAAGGCAGCTAAATAATATAAAATACTATGCGAAGACCAGTAAAAAATAGAAATATTCCAAAACCAGATTCACGATATGATTCAGTGAAAGTTTCAAAGTTTATAAATCATATTATGGAGCGAGGGAAGAAAGATATTGCTCGAAAAATTGTATATCAAGCATTTGATGAAATAAAAAAGAAAGCAGAAGTAGAAAATCCACTTGAAATTTTTGATCTAGCACTTAAGAATGCTGCTCCTGTTATGGAAATTAGATCACGAAGAGTTGGGGGCGCAAACTACCAAGTTCCAAGAGAAGTAAGACCAGAGAGACGAAACTTTCTTGCTATGACTTGGATGATTCAAGCGGCACAATCAAAATCAGGTACACCTATGTACAAAAGACTTGCAGAAGAACTAATTCTTGCAAGTAAAAACGAAGGGTCTGCTGTGAAGAAGAAAGAAGATACTCACAAGATGGCAGAAGCAAACAAAGCGTTTGCACACTT
>CAZDRR010000148.1:0-1309 GCA_964507955.1 uncultured Candidatus Saccharibacteria bacterium
ACGCTCACTATGCCTTTTATAGATATTGTGAAGTATTTGATTAATTATTACGAAATAGAACCAGATAGATAAACCGATATGAAATATATTTTTAAAAAAGTTATATACACAATTTTGAAATGGGAGGCAATTCTTGTATTAAAAAGATTTAAACCTAGAATTATTGGTGTTGCAGGAAGCGTAGGAAAGACCTCAACAAAAGATGCAATATATGCAGCACTTAAAGATTTTGTTGTAATTAGAAAAAACCAAAAAAGTTTTAATAGTGAAATTGGTGTTCCACTTACAATTCTTGGATTAGAAACAGGATGGAATAGTCCAAAAGTTTGGATACAAAATATTGTGAAAGGTTTTAAAGTTTTGTTTTCAAAAGAATATCCAGAGTGGCTTGTACTTGAACTTGGAACAGATAGACCAGGTGATATGAAAAAACTTATTTCTTGGATCAAACTTGATTATGCGGTGTTTACACGATTCCCAGAAGTTCCGGTTCATGCACAGTATTTTAAAAAAGCAGATGACGTAAATGAAGAAGACTCACAGATGATGTTTGGTCTTAAAAAAGAGGGTGTGCTCGTACTTAATGCTGATGACAAAAAAATTGCCGAGCTTGAACTCAAATCCACATTCAAAACTTTGTGGTATGGATTTAATGCAGTTAAGAATGGAGTAGGGGTTTCACATGTTGAAATTCAATATCAAGATGAAAAAGTTATTGGACAAAATATAAAAATAAATTTTGGTTCTAACTCTGTACCTTTTATGATTACAGGTGCACTTGGAGTGCAACATGTCTATCCTGTACTTGCATCACTTGTAGTTGCAAAGGACCTTGGTATTAATGTTCTTGATGTGTTGCAATCATTTAATACGTATAAAGTTCCTGTTGGAAGAATGAATGTCCTCTCTGGTATTCAAGATATAACTCTTATTGATGACACATATAACTCTTCTCCAATTGCTGCACAGCTTGCGTTAGAGACACTTGGTCAAATCAAAGCACAAACCAAAATTGCTATTCTTGGAGATATGGCTGAACTTGGTAAATATTCACAAACAGAACATAAGAAGCTTGCACATATTCTTTTAGAGAATAAAATTTCTCATCTTATTACACTTGGACAACAAGCAGAGATTATTGCAGATGAAGCACATGAGATAGGAATAAAATATGTATGTCCTGCATTATCACATAAGAATGCAGCAGATAAAGTGCTTGAATGGGCAAAGGGGAATACTGTAGTTCTTATTAAAGGTTCACAATCTGCTCGTATGGAGAAGATTACATATGAATTGCTTGAAGATAAAG
>CAZDRR010000149.1:0-1288 GCA_964507955.1 uncultured Candidatus Saccharibacteria bacterium
ATAACTTCAATGTGTTTTCTTGAGATAGGTTCTCCTTGAAGTTCGTAGATTTTGTTAATTTGTCCAATCATGTATTCTTGAGTTCTTTCTTTTCCTGCGTATTTAAAGAGTTCAGAAAGATCTGCAGAACCATCAGTAATGAGTTGTCCTTTTTTAACTTCTTGTCCAACTTTTACAAGTGGAGTTCGTGTATGTGCAAACACATATTCCATTTGTTTTTTAGTCTTACTTCCAGCACCGCCTGATACAATGATAATTCTATCTTTTCCTACTTCTTTTACTTCAAGTACAAAACCTTCACCTTTTGCAACCACTGCTGGACTTGCCGGCTTTCTTCTTTCAAAGATTTCTTCTACTCGAGGAAGACCTTGTGTGATATCTCCTCCTACTGATGCGGTTCCTCCTGCGTGGAAAGTACGCATTGTAAGCTGTGTTCCTGGTTCTCCAATAGCTTGAGCTGCAACTGTTCCAACAGCTTCTCCAAGATCTACAGGTTCATCTTTACCAAGATCTAATCCATAACATTTTGCACAGATTCCGTGTTTTGTCTTACATGTAAGAGGTGAAAATACTGCAACCTCTTTTATGCCAGTTGCTTCAACTTTTTGTGCATCTTCTTTCTTAAGTACATGACCTTTTTTGAAGATAACCGTTCCATCTTCTGTCTCTATGTCTTTTGCAACCACTCGTCCTCTAATTTTTTTAGAAAGTGCAATATCAATTCCTGAATCTGATTCTCTTCCAACAACAACATGATTTGAAGTTCCGCAATCATGTTCTGTCACAACAACATCTTGAGCAACTGAAAATAGTTTTCGTGTAAGGTATCCGGCTCGAGCTGTGTTCAATGCAGTATCTGAAAGACCTTTTCGTGAACCATGAGTTGTAGTGAAGTATTCAATTGGTGTAAGTCCTTCTTTTGATGAAGAAAGTACAGGATACTCAATTGTTTCTCCAAGTGAGTTTTGAATAAGTCCCTTCATACCTGCCATTTGAGTAATTTGTGATAGAGAACCTCGGGCACCAGATTTAATCATGTCGTGAACTGAACCTTTAATTCCTAGTGTATCAGGAATTAATTTTTCAATATCGTTTTTTGCACCATGCCAAATTTCAATAACTTTTCTATATCGTTCATCATCTGAGAGATATCCTTCATTATATTGATTTACAACTTCAGCAACTTTTGTTTTTGCAGATTCAATAACATCGTATTTCTTTTCAGGAATTTGAATATCGTCAAGACCCCATGTTGTTCCTGATTTTGTAGCGTATTTAAATCCAAGAG
>CAZDRR010000150.1:0-1283 GCA_964507955.1 uncultured Candidatus Saccharibacteria bacterium
TGAATTTCGTGCACTAAAGTTTTAGATGTTTCTCTGTATGAAGACATGTCAAGATTAAAACCATTTTTTCCATTATCTAATATAGACTGCCATTCTTTGAGCAGCTTATCGTATGTTTCAAGATCATTGTTATTGAAAGCCTCATCCATTTGTCTGGATAACTGCTTTTGTTTATCCGACGATTCCTGATCATACATCAATACATTCTGCAACGCTGATTTTGGTAAACTTATCGTTTGTGTTTTCGGATCGTAAGAACCTTTTGTTGTTATATGATCAAAATGGCCAAACTCCAGTTTTATATTTTTCAATTCCGGGTATTGCTTAAACAAATCATTTGTATGAAATAATTCTCCCAATGTAATGGTACCATCAAACCATCCTTTATCATTGACCAGTTCATTTGCCAAATCAATTGGTTTCAAATCCAATTGCCCTAAATCCGGCACCTCATACCTCCACAATCCATCCACACCTTTTTCCCATCCGGTAGCAATACGAATTTCTTTTGGAGTAAATGTTTCTTTTAATACAGGAGCTTTTTCTTTTCGTTCGTAACGGTAAGTGGGAACTTCTCCTACATCGGTAAGATTTTCCAATACAACTTTGTATATTTTGTTACCAGCCTTACTTTCTTTTACAAATTCTTTAGATACAATGCGTGTTTTTTCAGGATTTAAACCGTCCAAGTATTTTTCTGTGGCTTGGTCATTGTAGCTTTTTACCCATGCTTTACTGTCTTCAACTGGTTCGGTTATCCAACTATTGTCATACTTGGAATAATACCTTACGCCTGTTTTTATTTTGTTGTATCTTTCAGGATACATGGCCAACTCAATATCATTGGCAATTCTGACAGGATCAGATTTTGCATTTTCATGTTGCTCTTCAAAAATACGATTTGTATTAGAAACGCTATGATCCGAAATTCGTATTTTAAGTTTTGGCTCTCCATCTTCACCACTTACTGTAAAATACATGGATTTCCCAAAATCAGTATCACTTACCGAAAATGTTTTATTAATGCCACGCAATTTTAATATTCTTTGAACTTTATCAGCCGTTTTATATTCAGGTGAGTTATAAACACCTCCACGCAAATCTTCTTTGTCATCCAATCCGGCCGCTTCCATCTCTTTTGCTACACGCAGGTTGTCAATGGTGTTTTCGGCATCTTCCATCCTCGCGGCGCCGCGTTCGCCTATGATGCGGAAACGTACATCATCATTTACTAATTCTTGGTTCTTGGTTCTTGGTTCTTGGTTCTGAATATCCACATACTC
>CAZDRR010000151.1:0-1279 GCA_964507955.1 uncultured Candidatus Saccharibacteria bacterium
TTCCATTAATAATAAAAGTTCCGTGACGTGTCATCAACGGAAAATCAGCCATAAATATCTCTTGTTCTTTTTCTGAACCTAGAGTCTTGTTGATAAGCTTAACTTTAAACTTAAGCGCAGCTTCATATGTAAGTTTATTTTCTCGCGCATACTTATCGTCAAACTTTGGTTCTTCCATCTCGAAGTCAACAAAGTCCATTTCAAATTTCTTTCCAGAATAATCTGAAATTGGTGAAAATTCTCGAAGGACGTCTTTAACTCCATCTGTAAGCAACCATTTGAATGACTTTACCTGTCCTTCAAATAGATCTGGTAGATCAAGTAACGGTTTCTTATAATTCTTAAAGTATTTCTTCTCTCGTGCACCTACTTTTTGCACGTCAGTGTTGAACATGTTCATAATTAATACCCCTTTTTATTTAATTGCCCCTTAATAAATAAACAAAAAATCCGTACATATCTTGTGGATTTCTGATTTTGAAAATTATTTGCTATACTTTTGACGTCAAAAGATAAAAAATAAAAATTTGTCGTTACTCACTCGCTTATTCGCGATTATATTATAAATAGAGAAAAAATCAAGTAGTTTTCCACATTTTAAACTTGACTTACAGGACTTATTTTTGATTCTCCCGCCACTTATCTATCTCCTTATGATGCCCACTAAGCAGAACTTCGGGAACTTTGTAGTTTTCACCCTTATATTTCAATACTTCAGGTCTAGTATATACAAGTGGTGAAGAAATTCTGTTTTCCTCTACAGAGTCCATGTCTCCAAGTACCCCTTCAATATTTCGAGAAATTGCATCAATCATAATCATGGCAGGAAGCTCCCCTCCCGTAAGCACATATTCACCAATTGAAACTTTTTCACATGGAAACATTTCAAGAATTCGAGCATCAATACCTTCATACCGCCCACATACAAAAATTATATTTTTTGTATTTTCTACATACTTCTTTGCTTTTATATTTGTAAACTGTTCACCAGCAGGTGTAAAGAAAATAATTTTATAATCTGTTTTTTTACCAATCGCCTTTGTGATTGCCTTTGCAACAGGTTCTGCTCGCATTACCATTCCTGGTCCGCCGCCATATGGTTTATCATCTACTCGCTCTTTTGCCTTTAAAAAATTGATTGGGTTGTAAAAAGAAATTTTTATTTTTTTATTAGCAATAGCTCGCTTCAAGATAGAAGCTTCTAAATATGAATTAAATGAATCAGGAAATAATGTGACTATATGGAAATGCATAGTGAGATAGTAGCATAATTAAATTA
>CAZDRR010000152.1:0-1273 GCA_964507955.1 uncultured Candidatus Saccharibacteria bacterium
TTCATTAGTTTTCCTTTCTTGATAATTCTATTTTAGACTAAGCCACCGACATTTAGCGTGTCTTGCTCATTAGCAGGTCAAGGTAGCGGTCTTGGGTCTGCTTTGATAGCAGGGCAAAAGTCTTGCGGTCAAGGTATGAAACGCCATTACGGATTTCAGGGGTAGCGAATACGATAGCAGATACACGCTCAACAAAAGCCTTCTCGCTCTTGGTCATTCTTGGTTTTCTCATTAGTTAGCCTTTCTTTCTACTCTCTAATTATGGCATACGCCACCGACATTTAGCAAGTTATTCTTCGGCGTGTCGCAAAGTTTTTTATAACAGATTTATAACGACCAGGGATCTAGATCTTGTGCCGTAAATGAGCTAGACCACTACATCTAGGGGGCCCGAGCACACCCCTCCGACATTGGCTCTACAGAGCCGATCCAGGGGCGGTAGTTAGACTACTCTGCTAACTTACGCTCATAGTAGGCAATCCAATCCTCAGCAACCTCATTAGGCAACATAGACCAAAGCATATTTAGTGTGTGTCGCTTTTGTAGGTCGCTACCCTCAACCATTTCAGTTGAGATGTATGGGTCAGCGTTCCAAGACTCAAGAATTAGTTTTGATAGTTTAGTTTCGTTAGCAAGTGAAGCCATTTTAGTTTTCCTTTCTTAGTGATTTGATTTTAGCATTAGGCACAGACATTTACCATTTGATTTTTGTGCCTTTTGCTTTTGCCAATTTGGTTAGCATTTCGAGATAGCGAATTTCGCTGTTAGACAAATCCCAATCCATTACCTTTTCGGCATAGTCAAGACACTCACGCAATTCTGTTTCGATTACATCTAGCGGTGTAGTGTGGTTGATGTATGGGTTTTGAGCAATTCCTTTTAGCAATTTAGTTTTCCTTTCTTAGTAGTTTTAGATTAGCAGATACCACCGACATTTTAGCAGTGGATTTCTAGAATCTCTGCTATGTCGGTTGGGGTCTTAGCCCAAACCTCTTCGCCACACTCTGGGCAGTTGGCGAGGTAGAAGCGGTCGTCCCAGTGTAGAGGGATAACTTGTCCGTTTGTTAGTGATACAATCATTTGTATTCCTTTCTTTATCTACTATTACAGTAGCACACCCTACCGACAAAGTCAAATCGACACGCCGATTAACTAGGTTAACAAATCCTGTGAATTTTGGATCATCCGTAAGAAGTTATCCACAGAGTTATCCACAGGGGCCCGAGCCCCTTTCGGGATCTTTGTCAAGCTGACACGCCGATGATTATGAAAT
>CAZDRR010000153.1:0-1243 GCA_964507955.1 uncultured Candidatus Saccharibacteria bacterium
GCTGAAACTGGAACTACAACAGGTGGTTCAACAGGATCAACAACTCTTAAGGGTGGAGACGGAGACTTCAAGTCATTCAAAGTTCTAGGTACACCTTCATCAGAAGATGTACGAGAAGGTCAATCTGTAAACGTATTCGGATTTGAATTCGAAGCTAAAGATTCAGATCTTCAACTAGATCGAGTTGAAGTACTTGCATCTTCAACATCAGGAACAGTTAAGAAACCTTGGAAAGTTCTTGATGAAGTAGCACTTTACAATGGCGACAAGAAAGTAGCTGATATTGATGCTTCTGACAAAGACAACTGGGATGAAGTTGCATCAACAGATACTTACACAATCAAACTTTCAGGAATCAAATCTGTAGTTGAAGAAGGAGACAAAGCTAAATTCTATGTAGAAGTTACAGCTAAGGATTCTCTAGACACAGCTGATCTTGGAAACTGGGATATCAGCCTTTCTGACAACAACGATTCTGTACGAGCAATCAACGCAGAAGGAGTTGATGTATACGAAGGAGACTCAGCAACAAAATCATTCTCAATCAAGGGTGAAGAAGCTGGATCAATGACTATTACAGTTGATGATGCAGATAACAAAGACCGAAGTGTATCAGTTGATGACTCAGATGATACAAAAGACGAATTTGCTTACCTTGCAAAAGTTAAGTCAAAGACTGGAACAAACAATGTTGAAAAAGTTACAGTTGCTCTGACATCACCTTCATCAGAATCTCTTACAGATATGGTAGACACAGTTTACCTTTTGATTGACGGAGATGAAGTTGCAAGTGAATCAGCAGCATCTACAGTAACATTCGATGATCTAGACGTTGATATTGATGAAGGAGACAAAATTGAATTTGAAGTTCGATTTGACCTAAACGATACAAACGATGGAGCACGATATCAAAATGAAGACACAGTTAAAGTAAACGGAATGACAGTTTACTATGTTGATTCAAACGATGATGATAAGACAGTACCTACATCTACAGCAGGTGGAGTTCTTACACTTTCAACATCTACAGCTATGGTAGAAGTAGCTGATTCAGCAACTGCAAAACAAATTGGTGCTGATGAAACAAAGGGAGCATTCTCAGTTTCATTCAAAGTTACAGCTCCTGAAGATGAAGATCTATTCATTGCTAAAGCTGGATCATCAGCTTACACATATGATGTAATCAACGCTTCAACAGGTGCTACAACTACAGCAACAACAAGTTCTGTAACTCTTGCTAAAG
>CAZDRR010000154.1:0-1216 GCA_964507955.1 uncultured Candidatus Saccharibacteria bacterium
GTCGCCATTAGAGTACCTCGCGAATGCGCACGTTATCGGCGGTCCCGGCAAACGACGCATCTCCGCGCAGTCCGATTGTCGCGCTACTCGATACAATCGTTTGCCTCAACCCACCGGTTTCCGCAAACGCTCCTCGCTGGTTGGTTCCGTCAGCTGCGCCAATCGTGCCTGCTGTGCGAACGATATCCGCAGATACGAAATAGAGCTTTCCGCTCGTCGCCACGTCCTGCGAGAGATTGGACGCAGTACCTGCCGATTTCGTTGCGACCCCGCTCCCAATACCCCACCCGGTGCCTTTCGCCCACGACGCATCGGCATCCATCCCAGGATTTGCTTCTGCATCTGCACCTAGGGACGGCACATACCGCCCCAGCACCCGCGATACGACGGCCTTCTCTTGCGCCGTAAGCGCGCGGTTGGCGACCAGTACGGCGGAGTTGTACTGATACGGACTGACGATCCCGTTCCAGGTCGCGTCGATGGTCTGCGATTCGGAAAACGTCACCCCGGCCGGCGTCGCTCGCGCGATAGTGCAGGACGAGCCGAGCGCACTCGGAAACGTCACCGGTAGAACGTCGGTACTGTCGGCGCTGAGGTAGTTTTTCAGCGTCGTCGAAGTGCGGGCGGAAAGGGGTTTGTTGGCGGTGGTGGTTTGGATAGCGTGGTTTCCAAGGACTTCACGGACAGAGACAGTATCTACGGTCCCGTTCCACGCTGTCCCTGAGTCGATTAAATACAAGTTCTCGTTAGAGGATGCGTTTTGTATTGTCACATAAAACGCAACAGACCCACTCCCTCCCGTGGCTACCCCGTCGTATCCGCCGAGCGAGAATGAAATAGTAGTCCCGCTATTTAATTTCGTGACCGACGCGGTGACGAAATACGTCTTGCCCTTTTTTAGATGGCAATTCTGGGATAAGGAACTCGTTGTAGCTCCGGTCTTTGACGCAACACCGTCTGCAATTGTCCACCCAGCGCCTTTAATCCACGACGCATCTGCGTCGAACGTCCCATTCGTCACCAGCTCCGGCCCAAGATCCCCGCCCCACGTCGCGTCTTTCCACATCCCTACCGTCTGCCCCGCAGCCGTGACTGCTGTGCCTGCGGAATCTTGGGCCTGATATGCCCAATCCGGCAGGTAGAGCCCGCCGACGATGGAGCCGCTCTTGTACCAGGAGCGGACGGTTTGGAGGTCCTGAATAAATTGCAGCCCGGA
>CAZDRR010000155.1:0-1175 GCA_964507955.1 uncultured Candidatus Saccharibacteria bacterium
ACATCACATAACTAACTGATAACTAATTTTTAAAAAATATTTACTTAAAGTATTGGTTTAAGTGAAAAATAAGTCGTAAATTTGTAGTCTCAGCTTTTGGGGAAAAGCAAAAAGACATTTTTTATTGGAAAAAATCCCACCAATCCTTTCCCCAAAAGCGTTCCGGTGGGATTTTCCATTTTCTAAATGGGCGGATT
This sequence comes from uncultured Candidatus Saccharibacteria bacterium, assembly GCA_964507955.1. GTDB lineage: Bacteria > Patescibacteriota > Minisyncoccia > Phycocordibacterales > JAACPR01 > JAULZV01. The sequence goes on from CAZDRR010000155.1 coordinate 198, forward strand.
GAAATTAACGCAAGCGTTTAGGAAATAATTAGCGGTACTTGGATGTGCAAACCGCAACACCAGAACAAGGAGAGAAGGTGGCAAGGGGGATTGAATGGTATTCCAAAGTTGCTCTCAAATTCGTAAACCCATTCTGTTTACGATGTGTATGCGATAGGGGACTGGCTCCACAAGGCAGTTAATCTGAAGCACACAGTTCTAAAGTTAAACGAGAGTTTAGCTAGGAAACGAACTGTGTAAACTCCAGAGAACTTCACCAAAGGCAGTTATGTTTTAGTAGTTAATAAAATATAAAAGAAAGTATTATTTAAAATGTAAAAATTATGAATTATCGCTTTGATTACAACAAAATGCTTGAGATTAAATCAAAAGACGAAAACTTAAAAAAAATTGACCAGCTAGATCATGCTTATAGGTTAAATGGTCTTGTTGATTTTTATAAGACCAGAAATAAAAATGGCGAAATCGTATTGTTGGATTTAACAAACACAATTTATCACAGATTTGTAAGAGAAACAGACGCAATATCATTTATAAAAAAGGTTTTATCCGAAAATGAAGAAAGGGAAACGTTTAGTTCTAAAGTAAATGGTAAAATAACATTTAAAGCATTTATGAAAAACCGAGAAAAGGCTGATTGGAGACCTGAAAATTACCAATGGGATCAATTTAAACACGAGCGATCTAATGATGGGTCATCCATTTATTTCATAAAAGACGGTATTGGAAGAATAAAAATTGGCAGAAGCAATAATGTTCAGAACAGAATAAAATCACTACAAACAGGAAGTCCAACTAAGCTAGAATTGGTTTTTGAAATATTTTGTCGTGGACATCTTGAAAAGAATTTCCATAATTGTTTTTCTGATCTAAAACTTGTTGGTGAATGGTTTACCTATACGTCAAGATTTGATGATTTCTTCAAATATGTAAAAGATAATCCGTACAAAACACACGCACCTATAAAGTTAAAAGCAA
>CAZDRR010000156.1:0-1173 GCA_964507955.1 uncultured Candidatus Saccharibacteria bacterium
GATCGTGGTCCCAGAGTGGGCTATTGCGGACGCTGCCCACCTGAGCCATGGACACCCGCAAGGACCTCGGTGCCGACTCTCCCCTGAGCGTTGCACTGACGATGCAAGCGCGGGAATCGTCTTTGTCGGTCTTGCCGTTGATGCCTTTCCAGTCACCTTGCCACTCGTAATTGATGCGGGTGGCAAGCAGCGGAGACGACGAGGCAACAGCGTTAACAAGCTGCGCTTCGTAGCCGAGCGTTCCGTTAACCAGGTGGGTTTTTTGAGCCACCACGAACGGCGACATCCCCCATTGCGCTGCCTGGAGGGCAATCGCAAAGCAGTCCCCAGGGCTCCCCTGGAGGTGTTTCGGGATCGTGATCTTGGCGCGCGCCATGTGCTGCGCCACGGCTTCGATTTGGGCAAGCGCATTGCCGTCTAGGAGCAGGGGCCGGGCCGGCTCAAGCGCGGCCGGCTCGGCGGTGGTTAGTTGCTGGCTCATTGTGTTCCTCAGAAGCAATCGTCAAGGAAGCTAAGGTCGGGCCGGATGTCGCGGCTAAGCTGGTCCGCAAGCTCAGAGCGGCGCTGAAACGTCGCCTGCCGCTTGATGTCCGCGTAAATCGCCGCGCGGCGGTAGATGGCCGCGATTTCCGCGTAGCAGTCCGCCACTGCCGCCAAGCATTCGCCCACGGTTGTGCCCTGCGGGTCTGCCCAGTACTGCGGGCGGGCGGCTGGAAAGTAGGTGTTTGGGTGTGGCATGATTGGTTACCTGCTGGGGTTCTCTCTCCGGTGGTACTGAAGCCCTGGTGTGTCGCAGCCCAGGGCTTCGCCGTTTCTAGGTCCGCAGGTGCGATTGCACCGCAGCCCTGATCCGAATGATGGTCGTGCTAGTTACCGGCGGGTGCCGGTCAATCTCCTGCCCGTCTGTCCCGTGACGGACCCGCAGCGCGCCAGGCGGGCGCTCGCGGATCGAGTCCCGCAGCTCGGCGTACCGCTCACAAAAAGGTCTGTTCATTCTCTCGTCTCCAGTCGTGTGTAATGGGTGTCGCTGGCCGGCCTTGAACCGGATCGCCCGTCATGAGCCGGGCCGTTTTCACGCAGCGACGAGTGCACGGCATCTGCCCGCGCCAGGCTGATTGCGCCATCAGCGAGACCCGCCCGAAGGCGGCCCCGATCGTCCGTGCTTTATCCGCG
>CAZDRR010000157.1:0-1168 GCA_964507955.1 uncultured Candidatus Saccharibacteria bacterium
TTTTTAAGTAATCCTATAAGTTTAAAACTATTCGGTATTTATCTGTAGCTTCAGCTGTTCTATCAAGTACATAGCTTCTTCAAAATAACCACTCTGAATCTTTTCTAAACAATCTTCACAAATCCAGTTTCCTGGACCGCCCATACCAGATAAAATTCTATGGCACACCATACAAGTTCTACAACATGCAGAGGCAATGCCTTTAGGTTTTTCTGCCTCTTGAAATTTTACGGAAAAGTATTTCATTGTTCTGTAATCTCTACCTTTGAAAATCCATTTGGTTTTTTAAATGAACACCGCCTATCAAACTCTTGCTCTAAATCGCCTAATGTATGAGAGATAACAATCACGTTCTGGTTCTCTAACTTGCTTAACATTTCAAAGAAAACAGAATTCGCTGAGGTCTCTAAGCTACCGTGGAATATTACTTCATCTAGAATTAACAAGTTTGTGTTTAGATTACTACGGATAGACGCAATTTCTCTCCACGCCATTAAAAGAGCAACATCTATCCTCGCCTTTTCTCCTTCTGAGAAGTTATAATAGCTAAGTTTAGATTTAGATACGGTGTATATTTCTTCTTGGAAATCTTCATCTAAGGTAAACTTATAATGGAACCCAAGTTCTACTAAGTATTTATTAATAATAGAGTTTATCATTGGGATAAACTGTTGCACAATAGTTCTTTTAATCCCAGAATCTTTCAACATCTGGCTAACTGCATCATACATAAACTCTCGCTCTGATAGTGTATCTCGAGTAGAATCTAATACACCAATCTTATCCCTGTCTTCTTGTAGCAAAGCTCGCTCTTGCTCTATACGGTTTAGTTCCGGCGGTTTAATCTCTTCTGATTCTAATACGGTAACCCGACGAGTTTTATCTTCAATAGAAGCTACCACGAGTGTAATCTCTGATTGTAGAGAGTTATTATCTGAGGAGATCTGTTGTAGCTCTTTAATTTTCTGTTCTGTCTCTGCTTCCTTTTCTAGTAACTCAGTCAACGCTTTTTCAAATGTTTTTTTCTTCTCTTGTAGCTCTCGTAGTCTGCTATGCTTCTTGTCCTCACAGATTGATTGTTGACAGGAAGGACACACTTCATTTTGCTCAAAGAAGTTTATTTCAGTTTGAATTGCTTTAAACTGTGATTCTATTTTCCCCTGTAGTT
>CAZDRR010000158.1:0-1153 GCA_964507955.1 uncultured Candidatus Saccharibacteria bacterium
ATTCCTCGCAACTTGTTTATTCCCAATAGCCTTTGCTTCTTTAGTCGTCAGACCTATACCCCCGTCGCTCTGGATTTACCGCAGAATATTGCGGTACTGCCAGAACAGAAACAGCGTTCGCCGCAGAGCAATTGCAATTAACTTCGATTACCAATGACCCAATCCGACGAGACATCACCTTTCTTTTGGCTGCAAATCCAACGAGACAGGGCATACACCACAGTCAACATCCTGACTCACATCGCCCAACGAAAGAAGTTCAATAAGTCCCATTTGGCCACTTTGATTTATCATTTGGATATAACTCAAACCAATATCTGGGCACACTCTTTTGATTCTTTGATTTTATAAAATACATTACAGAATCAAAGTTATTATTACCACTCCTGAATTCCGCCATCACTAAAGAATCCACTGTAAGCTTTATTATTACATACTTACCTACCAACAACTTAAGTTCATATACACATATCGTATCTTCAACTAATTTATATCTAAATGGCTTGTTAACAATAATATCTCCATAAAAAACATTTACCCGCTTATTATTTTCATCGATCTCATATTCATCATAAATACCTTTTCTCGAAAAACTGCAGCCATAAAAGAAACGGGAATTGTTTTGTTTGCAAAGATCCCAATATTTTACACGATTCCCCGAAAGCAACCTTATATTTCTATTTGCGCACATAACCTGAGAAATAACAAATAGAGTAAACATAAACATTGTTAACTTTTTCATATTCCAAATGCTATTTTTTCAGGTTCCTCGCAGCGAACACCGCAGCCCGGTCGTTGAGCAAAGGCTCCGCCTTTGTTCGTGCTAAAAGCAAGCGTTTCGCTTGCACATCGTAGCGCAGCTAACATATAATTAACGTGATATCCGCCACTCATATTTTCCGCTTTTTTAATGACAGCAAAGATAGCATATTTTGTATTCCACAAGAAAGTTAATTACCATTATTTGACTAAATGACATTCGATTTTCTCTTGCTTCACAATACTTTGCCAGCCCGGAGGCTGGCTTTTAGCTCGAACAAAGGCGGATCCTTTGCTCAACTACCGCGCTACGGTTTATTGTACGCTACGGCAATCGGGGGGGCAGATCCGATTAGTATTTGCTTTTTAACAAATTCATTTCGCCTGTAAATGT
>CAZDRR010000159.1:0-1141 GCA_964507955.1 uncultured Candidatus Saccharibacteria bacterium
GACTACCCGCCCGGCTTTCCGGAGAACGAAGCGGCGGCAGTGTGGGTGGGGGAAGCGGCTGGAGTAGCCAAGGAGCTTGTGATCGAAGCCTACCACGAGGCAGCCAGCCGGGGAGGCAAGGACATTCGCGGCAACGCAATCCTGAACTTCGCCTCCTACTGCAAGCGCCTGCAAAACTACCGCGAGAACCGGGACGCCGAACGCAAGGCAACTGGAGGCGCTACCCGCCAGCAAAGCCCGGCGGCGGCCAGGTTCAATCTCGAAAGCAAAATCAAGGTGTTACAGCGCAAGGACGAGGACTTGCGGGAGGCTGTGGCTTCAGCCGGGCGCGGACCAGACGCAGACAAGGCTCGCGCGGCCCTGAAAGCCAACCGGGACGAGATAGCCGCACTCGAAAAGCAGATTCTTGAGCTTCCTGTATGATTAAAGACGAGCAATTGCCACCACACGCGCCGGACGCGGAGCTTGCCTGCATAGGTTCCATCCTGCTTGACCTACGCACAGCCTCAGACTGCGGGCTTGAGGAATCGGACTTCTACGAGCCAGCCAACGCGACCGTGTTCCGCGAGGTGCTAGGGCTGTGCTCCAGCGGGAAGCCGCTTGAATTGTCGGTCCTAGAGGTCCAAATGCGGGAAAGCGGTTCCCTTGAGAAAATAGGCGGGTGGGCATACTTATCCCTCGCGATGGACAAAAGCCCGTCCAGCGGCGTCCTAGAGCATTTCAAGGGCATTCTGAAGGAGAAGTCTGGACTGCGAAAAGCAATCGCCGCCGCAACCAACATCGCCCGCGCCGGCAGAGATGGGGAAAAATCCACAGTTGAGATTGCCGAACTAACCGAAAAGCTGTCTCAGTTACTCAAGGACCACGCCGCGCAGCATGACATCGGGTTCGCTAACAACGCGGAAGTAATTGCCCAGCTAACGCACGAGTGGGAGCAAGCCTTTCGCGGCATCGAGCCGCCGGCAATCCGCACCGGCTTCGTTGACCTGGACAGGCTCACAACCGGATTCAAGCCCGGGCAGCTAATCGTAATCGCAGCCCGCCCAGGCGTTGGCAAGACGAGCTTTGCCATGAACATCGCCGAGCACGTCGCCGTGCATGATGGATGCCCAGTAGGTGTGTTCAGCCTGGAGATGAGCGC
>CAZDRR010000160.1:0-1141 GCA_964507955.1 uncultured Candidatus Saccharibacteria bacterium
AGATGAAGAACCTCCACCACCTCCACCACCTCCACCACCTCCGCTTGTTGTTGAGTTTTTGTTAAAACTCGCAATAACATTCTTCGCAGCATCCATTGTTACAGTACATGTTGAACTTGTTCCAGTACATGCACCACTCCACCCTACAAAAGTTGAATCTGTTCCTGCTGTTGCTGTTAAAGTTACAATAGAGTTTGCAGCAAAAGATCCTGTGGTTGCTTCAACATCATTTATTTTTAAAGTTCCTGTCCCTTCGCCTGATTTTGAGGTTGTAAGAGTGTAATTTATTATTGTAGGATCTTCTTCAATTGTATATTCTGAGAATCCAGATACTGTGAAAGTAAATGTTTTTGCTGTTTGATTGTATATACCTTGCACATCAAAGATAACACCATTTCTTTTTACTTTTGGTTGACTATTTACATTATAAAATGTGATAGTTGCCGGAACATTTAATGCTGCAAGTGTTGTTGAATCAACTTTAACTTTCTTTTCTTCAATGGTTATTATTGAATCAAGATCAATTTGTGAGGACGAACTTAGGTTAATGGGTTGATTAAAGATAATTTTAGCTTTTGATGTTTTACCTATTTCAAAATTAGATACTGATGTTAGATCTTCATTATCAATGTTCTTTTTTATGTCAAAACCATTCATTTTTGGTTTGATACACCCTTTGTTATTTACAAAAGAGGATAGGTTTGTTGGTGTATTTTGACATCTATCATTATTGTTTATGATCCCATCATTATCATCATCTTCAGAACCTGGGTCTTGAGGTGTTGTAAATGTAATTAGAGTACTCGTTCCGTGATTTCCTACTGATACACCTGTTCCAGAATGAACCCAGAAAGAGTATGAGTTTGCGGGAAGTATATTTGAAAGTGTCCAACTGTTATCCTCTGTATAATCTGAAAAGTCAAAAGTTCCATATTGTTTCGTGTTTTGACTTGCTGTTGTGTTATTTTTTGCTCGTATTAAATATGAATTATACACATCATCCCAATCTATCTTTGCTTTTGTATTATTTTCTATATAAGAAACTTTTAATCCGGTGGGTACTGGAAATCCTGATTGTTCTTGATTAAAATTTGCAACAACATTTGTATCAGAATTCAAAACCACCGTACAAATATTTCCT
>CAZDRR010000161.1:0-1078 GCA_964507955.1 uncultured Candidatus Saccharibacteria bacterium
GTTGCGGTGTGACCCGGCTTTGGCAGGTCTTCAGGGATTTCTGCGTACGAGGTCAACGTACCATCGGTGTTTACTGTGATTAGAAAATACGTCTCCATTAGTACAACCCCATAATCTTGCGCTTGCGCTGAACAACTTCTCCGTGATATGGGCAGAAATGGCAGGTGTAAATCTTTGGGCCTTCTAGATGCTCTGGCTTTGGCAAACCTAGTTCACCACGTTCCTTGGCGGTATCTGGAAGCAAACGCTTTGACGGCGACTCGTAATCATCACAATCGTGCTTAGGCTTGTTGTGACGCTGCCAGCACTCCATGGCGTCCTGTGCAAACTGCATCTTGGTTTCATAAAACGACTTGTCTGGGTCAATGTCGTCCAGGCCTCGTGAGCCACCTTTACCCAGCTGGTCTAGGATGGCCTTACGCTCTTCTGGGTTTCCCCATGCCTTTACCGGCACCTTGAACAACTTACCCACGTGCGGGTCGCCTGAAGGGAACTTGTGCTTCTCCAGAGAAATCTCTAAGAGGTAATCGCGGTCAGATGGACCGTCGTAATCTGGGAGTTCTTCCCATGTTTCACACACCATACAACGAAGTAGGCGGATGATTGGGCCCTCAATTGGTTTAGAACCAATGAGTGGTTTTCCTGATGGGTCTAGTAGGCTCATTAATTGCCCCTAAACGTGCCATCTGCACGAGTCCAACGGTACACACCTAAATGAGGGGCCTCGTTGGCTTGCTTAGCATCCGCAGCAATCTCGTCAGCGGTTTTGGTGACAACAGTCACATCATCTGGGTCAGATGCCAATGACAACCAGGAAAATACTCCTGGAGAAACTTCAGTAACTTTGTTTGGCGAAAGAGATTTTGCACTCATTATTGCTCCTTATTAGTGATACGTGTAACTGTAGTGGGGAAATGTTCCCCGTGTCAACTACTTGCCTGGGTTAACTTGTGCTTCGGTAGGGTACTCGCTGGTTAGGAACCCATAACCGTAGAACGGGTTCAATGACTGGCGATTGTCCGCAGTCTTCTCATTGCCTGCAACATCCAACACCTGAGTGTCTGGGCGTGCCTTGCGG
>CAZDRR010000162.1:0-1068 GCA_964507955.1 uncultured Candidatus Saccharibacteria bacterium
CATCAGAACGAGTACTTTTCTATACTGGTGTATCACACAAGATTGGAGAAGTGCACGAAGGTGCTGCAGTTATGGACTGGATGGAGCAAGAGCGAGAACGAGGTATTACAATTACTTCTGCCGCTACAACTTGTTTCTGGACACCAACATACGTAGAAGATAAGACTGATACAAGTAGAAAATATCGATTTAATATTATTGATACACCTGGTCACGTAGACTTTACTGCTGAAGTAGAACGATCACTCAAAGTACTTGATGGAGGAGTAGTTGTATTTGATGGTGTTGCTGGAGTAGAGCCACAATCAGAAACTGTGTGGCGACAAGCTGATAAATACAAGGTTCCACGAATTTGTTTTATTAATAAACTTGATAGAACAGGTGCTTCATTTGAACGATCATATAAATCTATTATTGATAGACTTTCAAAAAAAGCTGTTCGAGCTCAAATTCCAATGGGAGAAGAATCAGAACTTCATGGGGTTATTGATCTTCTAAAAATGAAGGCATATACCTTTGAAGGAGAAATGGGAAATAAAGTAGTTGAAGGAGAAATTCCTGCAGAGTATAAAGATGATGCAGAACTATATCATAATGAACTTGTAGAAAAAATTGTTGAACACGATGAAGAATTGATGAATAAATTCTTTGGTGGTGAAACAATCCCTCTTGAAGATCTAAAAAGAACAATGCGAAAAGCAGTTATTGCAAACGCACTCATTCCTGTATTTACAGGGTCTGCTCTTAAGAACACCGGAGTACAACTTGTACTTGATGCTGTAGTTGATTATCTTCCTGCTCCAACAGATATTCCTGCTATTAAGGGAATTGATGTTAAGACTGGCGAAGAAACAGAACGGACATCAGATGACAATGCTCCTCTTGCTGCTCTTGCTTTCAAACTTCAAACAGACCCATATGTAGGACAACTTACATATATTCGAGTGTATTCAGGAGTTCTTGAGGCGGGTTCATATGTGTTGAACGCTTCAACAGGAGAAAAAGAACGAATAGGACGAATTCTTCGAATGCATGCAAATGATCGAGAAGAAGTTAAGACTGTGTACG
>CAZDRR010000163.1:0-1043 GCA_964507955.1 uncultured Candidatus Saccharibacteria bacterium
AAAGTGGAGCGCGAGCGTCGTCTATACGATCAGCTTAGCACCGCGTTCGCCGCCGTGGGACTGTCGACGGTGCACGACAGGGTATTGCCATGATCAAGCCGCATGGACACCACCTAGGCGCCGCGATCCTGTTGGCCGTCTGCGCCCTGGCCGTGCTTGCGGTGCTGGCGTGGCATTGAGGCGGGCAAAGAAAAGCCCGCGGCAGGAAGGGCTGACGCGGGCAACTCACCACAGAGAGGAATCGAACGTGGACAATGATAGCAAACTTAATGATAAAAAGAAATATTCAGTTATTGGTGGGCTTGAGTTTCCTAAAAAAATAGCAGGGTCATTGCGCAGAAAAAGACCGCAAAACGAAGTTATTAAAAAATGTTCAAGAATAGCATCAGAAAGGAACTTAAGCCTTGGTTCAGAAATTGACGCTTATAGTCCATCTGGTAATTTTTCATTGCTAGAAGGCAAAAAATCAAAACAGTTTAATAGAATATATGGGAGCATAGAAAGAAAAGACTTAATCCTAGAATATCCTGATGCACCAAGCCCTGTTAATTTTGATGCGCTTAAAGTTCCAGATAAGCCAGGAATATATTTTGTGTGGAACGGGGGGCGCATTGTATATGTAGGTCAAAGCGCAAGGCTTTCTAGGCGAGTTAATCGATTTCATGAAAAGATTTTTAGTGGTGACGCTGTGTCTTTTCTATTGTTTAAAAATGATGTTTTAATGTTTGCAGAGTGTTTTTACATTGGAATGTATAGACCAAATAGAAACAGCATTACTCCTTGTTTACATCAAGAGACAACAATAGACAGCGAAATAATAGATCGACAAAAATACATTTTTGAGCTTTGACCAATGAGCGTCACCGCCCTTAGTTGGTCTTGGAGTTCGCCCGCGCCGGACCGACGGGCGCGGCTTGCCTTCGTCCGTCGCCTGGTCTACGCTATCTCTGTCCCGGACGCATCCGGGGCCTGGATTGGCATCCAGATGTCGAGGCGCCACAGCCGCGCCACCTACAGCGCGGTTTTTTGTGCGTGCAGCTTTC
>CAZDRR010000164.1:0-1031 GCA_964507955.1 uncultured Candidatus Saccharibacteria bacterium
AGACATGAGTTATTTGTATCCAACAACTCAACAAACACATAATATGTTCCCTCTACTGTATTTGTTGGAATAATCCATTTTGTTTGAACTTTTCCCGGATTATCAGCTTTAATTTTACCCAATGGATATAACTCTCCTGCACCTTTTGTACTTGTCGCAAGATTAATTTGATATGTTCCAATTGTATTTGTAGTAAATTCAACAGGAAGTGCACTTCCAATTTTAAAGCTCTCATTTCCTTTTGGTTTTACAAGATTAATAACAGAATCAGTTCCTGTTATTTCAACCTTAAAGCTTGCACAATCAGCGGACCGTGCAGCAGTTCCAGCAGGACAAGCCATTACAATATATGTTCCATTTTTTACCTCAGATGTAGTAGATGTACCTACTGAAACATCTAGACCGGCTGCAAAAGAAAATGTGCTGCTTGTTGCATAGTTTTTAGCCATAGCATATACAGCTTTATTATTTTCACTTATCAAGTATAGATCAACTGCTTTTATATTATTATCTAATGTTCTATATGAGAATTTAACTTCTGTATTTCTTTTAGCAACAATATTCTTCTTAGGTGTAATTATCTCAATCTTCTTTGATGAATCTGTTTGGTTTTTACCAATAATTGAAATATATGAATCACTCATATCACAAACAGGTTTTTTCTCACTCATATCACAAATCTGTAATCGATAGTTGCCTGCAGAAATCTTCGCAGTAGCATCATTATCAATTACTTTTGTATTTGTTCCCCAACCATCGTATCGTTTTACTTCATATACAACTTGAGACGTAGAATCATCTAAGAGTTTTACAACTAGATTCTTTGAATTAGTCTTCAATTTATATGTATACATGATTTTATCTCCCCTGTTGTATGTCTCTCCACCATTTGGTGAAATAATAGTTATTTGTTGTTCTTTTGGAGTTGATGTTGCAACTTCAAGAGCTGTATCGTCTGTAATAGTAATAACACCATCACTACTATCACATACTGGATCATTTTTATCTTCTGTATAGTCACAGATTAAAAG
>CAZDRR010000165.1:0-1019 GCA_964507955.1 uncultured Candidatus Saccharibacteria bacterium
TATTCATTGAATCTTCATAATTAATCGTTTATTATATTCACATGAAAACACAAACACTTATATATTCAACAATTGGAATTTTTGCATTATTTACAGGTGCGTATATTTTTATTTCACCAATTGCAACTAAGACATTAGATGCTCCAATTGTAACTATTACTGATAATAATTCACAACAGTCAACTTCAACAGAGGAAATTAAAAAAGAAGAAAAGCAAACTACGGTTCAAACAAAACAAGCTGTTCAAACACAATCAATTCCACAAAAAACAACAGAACCAAAAAAGACATCATCTGGATATACTACAGCTGATGTATCTATACATAATAGTGTTGATTCTTGTTGGAGTATTATAAATGGAAATGTTTATGACCTGACTTCATACATCTCAAGACATCCAGGCGGTGAGAGAAATATATTAAGAATATGTGGAAAGGATGGATCTTCTGCATTTGAAGGACAACATGGAGGGGAATCAAGACCTGAGAACATACTTGCAAGTTATAAAATCGGATCACTTAATTAAGATATATGACAACTTTACATTTAATCGCACTTATACTCACGATACCAGCAATTATGTATGCTGATCATATTGGTTTTAAATATTTCACAGGAAAGATTCAGACTGTTAATTATAGAAAAGTTCAAATAGCACATTGGTTTGTAACCGGAGGACTTATTCTTCTTATTATAACTGGCGTGATTATAACTATTCCTATGTGGGCGGTTATGTTTGAAAATCCATTTTTTTATGCAAAGTTAGCTTTTGTTGTTACATTATTTTTAAATGGAATTTTTATCGGTTCATTAATGAAAAAAGCTACGATAATACCTTTTGCTCGTTTATCAAAAGACGAAAAGAAAGCTTTGATTGTATCAGGTGCACTCTCAGGTATTAGTTGGACTGCTTCAATTTTAATAGGATTTCTCGGTCTTTAATTTTATACGGTTTGATTTTATTTATTCTTTAAGATACTCTTTTGTTGAAGCTGGAGGTTCTCCGGTAAAGCTCACG
>CAZDRR010000166.1:0-1006 GCA_964507955.1 uncultured Candidatus Saccharibacteria bacterium
CCTGTAGGTTCACCTGTGACCGAGTATTGGTCTACAAATTCTTTAAAGTGCATTAGGAATCTGCGAATACAACGTCATCGTTAGCAATTGCGCCGCCGTCACCAGTCATTGAACCCATCGCAACGATAGTTTCAACATGGACACGACCTGCACGACCACCTGTACCAGCGGTACGAATAACCCAACCAGCGTGGCCGCCGTGTGGGTTGGCTGCAACACCCTGTTCTGTTGTGTCAACGCCGAATACACCGACATTGGCACCAGAAAAGAAAGCACCGGTTGTGTTGTTGCCGTAAGCTACGTTCATGTTAGCTTGGTTTGCTGTAACATTCAATTGCGACAATACAAAAAGTGGCGCACTGGTGTTAGCATCTGTGGATTTCCATAAGGACATAGTTTTCTCCTGATTATATTTTGTTAGATAATGTATTTATGCCACTCAATTAATTATCTGCTTTAACGACCGTTGAACCTAACTCAGGGTCTGGTTGAAACGTATCGTCAGATTTCTTACCTTTTTTGGCCTTCTTAACGATTTGGGCCTTAGTAGAAAATTCTTCTTCTTCTTTTAGTTTGGTCTTAGCAAACTTTGACATTGCTTGACGAGCAAGGTGTCTTGCGGTTGAGTAACCAGAACCATACTTACCTGGTGTAGCAGAAGGTTTCTTAGTGTATGGACCATCAAATGGTGGTTTCTCACCCTTTGCAACTGGATTAAAATCTAGGTCACCAGCGGCCTTTTCACCCATCTTGCCTTCTTCAAGATTTTCTTTTTTCTTCATATGTTGTTGCAGTCTTTCCCAAGCAGCATCTTGAGCATTTTGTTTTTCTGCCTTCTCTGCTGCACTTGGTTCTTTACGACCACGTTTTGCAAGACCGGCACGAGCAGAATCGGTGTTAGCTTTTCTTTCCTCTTCCATGTGCTCAACTTCTTCATGGACAGTCCAACCTTGTTCTTTAGCTTTACTGTGAGCAAATTGCTTAGCGTGTTCTGCACCATGAATTG